>NZ_JAMYLA010000022.1:0-97683 GCF_040317725.1 Mesorhizobium sp. M1396
GACAAAACCGACCAGAGCTTCAACGCCATCATCCATCTCGCCGCCGCCGTGATAAACTCCAGATGAATCTCAACAGGCCCTAGTCAGCCCTTTTCGCGACAGGCAGCCGAGGATCACATATCCTCGGCTGCCTGCTGTTCGAAAAGCGGCTGCAGATCTGTCCTTGACCTGGCCTGCCCGGATGCGGGAACAAACTTTGCGCAAGGCCGGATGCGACGACACGGTTTTGCCCTTTGGCGCCCTTCAATGACCTCGCTCTTGCCTTCAAACTGCCGTCACGTATCTCGTATAAGACCGGCTCGTGGCGGGAGAGGAAGAAGGAGGCGACCCGATATGCAGAACGAACGTGAAATCGACGCCCTGCTCTCAGCGGGCGAGGCTGGATCGATCATCGATAGGCTGATGGCAATGCCGCATCCGAAGGATGGCACACACCGCTCGAACGAATGGGACCGCGCCGTGGCCAGCCGCTTCGAGACCCATCTTGCCAGACAGATGCGCTCGCAAATCGACAGCGGCAGCGATCACCAGGACGCTGCCTGATCTTTCCGATTTTGTGCATGTCATTGTCCCAAAACCGAAATACACTTTTGGGTGACATGCACTCAGCCCCGGCGCAGCCTGACCGGCGCTTCGCCGAAAGCCCGTGAAAAAGCCCTCGAAAACGCCGCGGCGGACGAAAATCCGGTCCGCCCGGCAATATCGGCCATCGCCACCCTGGTGTCGACCACCAGCCTGCGGGCAGCACCGAGGCGCAGCCTGAGATAATAGGCGCCTGGCGTCTCGCCGATCGACTTGCGAAAGATGCTTTCCAGCGTCCGTGCCGTCACCCCGGCGCGTTTTGCCACCGCTTCTATGGTGAGCGGCTGGTCGACATGCGATTCCATAAGCCGAATGGCTTGCGCCAGCCGCGGATCGTAGCCGTCGAGCCGGCCGAGCGAGACCAGCGGCTGGGCGTCGGTCGCGGCACGCGCCTGGTCGTAGATGAAGACGCTGGCGACATCGAGCGCGACGGCCATGCCGAGCCGCGTGCGAATCAAATGCAGCATCAGGTCGAAGGTCGGCGACGCGCCGCCCGACGTGAACACCGGCCCGTCGATGACATAGCGGTCCGGGCGCACGTCGACGCCGGGGAAGGCCGAGGAAAAGTCCTCCATGTCCTCCCAGTGGGTGGTGGCGCTGCGCCCTTCCAGCAGGCCGGCGCGCGCCACCAGCCAGGTGCCGGCTTCGACGCCGCCGCACGCGCGTGCTGTCCGCGCCGCCCGGCGCAGGCCTGACAACAGAGCCGATGTCGCATAATTCTGGGTGCCGAAGCCGGCGACGACGACAAGAACGTCGGTTGGCTCGCCCGCATCGAAGCGGCCACTGACTGCCACCGGCAGGCCGCAGGTGGTGACCGGAGCCTCGCCGGTCACCGAGACCAGCCTGAAATCGAACAGGGTCTCGCCGGAAATACGGTTGGCGGCGCGCAGCGGATCGACGGCCGACGCCACGCACATGATCGACGAGCCGGAAAACACCAGCAGCGTCACCTTGAGCGAAGAGCGCTCGGCGCAAAAGATCGTCGGTTTTTCGCCTTTCGTCATGGAAGCTTCGTAAAACGCAAAACAGTTTCCGGCAAGTCGGGCATTGTGGGTCAGCTCTTGTGCATGTCGTCATCCCAAAACCGGCTCCCACTTTTGGGCGACATGCATGGCTTGTTCTATTCGGAGGAGAGTTCCATGCCGCTTGCGATGAACCGTGAGGTTTTCATTACCTGTGCCGTGACCGGGTCCGGCGGCTCGCAGGATCGCAGCCCGCACGTGCCGCGCTCCCCCAAGCAGATCGCCGATTCGGCCATCGATGCGGCCAAGGCGGGCGCTGCCATCGTCCACTGTCATGTGCGTGACCCCGAAACCGGCAAGCCCAGGCGCGACGTGCATCTCTATCGCGAAGTGACCGAGCGTATTCGCGCGGCGGAAGTCGACGTCATCTTGAACCTGACCGCCGGCATGGGCGGCGACATGGTGTTCGGCTCGCCGGAAGCGCCGCTGCCGCTCAACGAAAAAGGCACCGACATGGGCGGCGCCACCAACCGCATGGAACATGTGCGCCAGTGCCTGCCGGAAATCTGCACGCTCGACTGCGGCACCATGAATTTCGCCGAGGCCGACTATGTCATGACCAACACACCCGGCATGCTGCGCGCCATGGGCGGCATGATGACGGCGCTCGGCGTCAAGCCGGAGATCGAGGCCTTCGACACCGGCCATTTGTGGTTCGCCAAGCAGCTGGTCGAGGAAAAGGTGCTCAATCCCGACGCGCTGGTGCAGTTGTGCATGGGCGTGCCGTGGGGTGCGCCAGACGATCTCAACACCTTCATGGCCATGGTCAACAATGTGCCGTCGACCTGGAACTGGTCGGCCTTCGCCATCGGCCGCAACCAGATGGCCTATGCCGCCGCCGCCGTGCTGGCCGGCGGCAATGTCCGGGTCGGCCTGGAAGACAACCTGTGGCTCGACAAGGGCGTGCTGGCGACCAATGCACAACTGGTCGAACGCGCCGCCAGCATCGTCACCAATCTCGGCGCCAGGATTCTTGGGCCGGAAGAGGTCCGGCAGAAGCTCAACCTCACCAAGCGGGCGCCGATCGCGGCATAAGCATGATCCCGAAAAGTGGGAACCGGTTTTCGGATAAGATCATGCTCAAACAGGAAGGTTCATTCGCCGGGAGGGTCAGCATGACTACCGTCAAATTCACCGCGATGAAGGATGGCGACCGGGACGACTACGAGTTCCTGACCGCGCATGAAATCGACTATGCGGCCAAGACCGGCGAGCGGTTGCTCGATGCGCTGGTGCGACTCGACGAGGGCCTGTCGGGTTACAAGATCACCCGGCTCGGCCATTCGCTGCAGGCGGCGACGCGCGCCTGGCGTGACGGCGCCGACACCGACTGGATCGCCTGTGCCTTGCTGCACGACATCGGCGACATCTACGCGCCCTACAATCACGATGAATATGCCGCTTCGATCCTGAAACCCTTCGTGCGCGAACAATGCACCTGGGTGGTGGGAGAAGCATGGCGACTTCCAGCGGCTCTACTATGCCCATCATCTGGGCGGCAACCGCCATGCGCGCGATCGCTTCGCCGGCCACGCCTATTTCGACGATTGCGATCAGTTTTGCGAACGCTGGGACCAGTCGAGCTTCGACCCCGACTACGACACCCTGCCGATCGACTTCTTCCGGCCCTTCGTGCTCGAGGTGTTTGCCCGCAAGGCCTACGACGCCTCCGTGGTCCGCGCCGGCGAGCGCGTGCCTCTCATCGACCTTACAACAGCCAAGACAAGAACCGGAGCTTCCGCATGAGCATCATCAACAAGGCAGCCGCCATCGGTGGCGGCGTCATCGGCGCCGGCTGGGTGGCGCGCCTGCTGCTCAACGGCATCGACGTGTCGATCTTCGATCCCGATCCCGAGGCATCGCGCAAGGTCGGCGAAGTGATGAAGGGCGCGCGCCGCGCCTACAAGCAGATGGTGCCCGGCGGACTGCCCAAGGAAGGCAAGCTGACCTTTGCCAAGACCATCGCCGAGGCGGTTGCCGATGCCGATTTCATTCAGGAAAGCGTGCCCGAGCGGCTCGACCTGAAACACCGCGTGCTGGCCGAGATCGACGCCCACGCGCCGGCCAACGCCATTGTCGGCTCCTCGACCTCCGGCATCAAGCCGACCGACATGCAGGTGGCGATGAAGAAGCATCCGGAGCGACTGGTCGTCGGCCATCCGTTCAACCCGGTCTACCTTCTGCCGCTTGTCGAGATCGTCGGCGGCGAACAGACCTTCCCCGAGGCGATCGAGGTTGCCAAGGAGATGTACGCCTCGATCGGCATGAAGCCGGTCGTCATCCGTAAGGAGATCGAGGCCTTTGTCGGCGACCGCCTGCTCGAAGCGGCATGGCGCGAGGCGCTGTGGCTGATCAAGGACGGCATCTGCACCGTCGAGGAACTCGACGACATCATGCGTTACGGCTTTGGCCTGCGCTGGGCGCAGATGGGCATGTTCCAGGTCTATCGCGTCGCAGGCGGCGAGGCCGGCATGCGCCACTTCATGGCGCAGTTCGGGCCATGCCTGAAATGGCCATGGACCAAGCTGATGGACGTGCCGGAGTTCAACGACGAGCTGGTCGACCTGATCGCCACGCAGTCGGACGACCAGGCGCATGGGCTGTCGATCCGCGAGCTCGAAAAGATCCGCGACGACAACCTGGTCGCCATCATGGACGCGCTGTCGAAGCAGAACAAAGGCAAGGGCTGGGGCGCCGGCGCCCTGCACAAGGACTATACCAAACAACTGGCCAAGCTGGCGGCGAAGAAGCCTACGGCCTCCAAGGCCGCCGAGAAGGCCAAGGCGTTGAAGCCGGTGAAGAAAGCCGAAAAGCCGAAGAAAAAGACCGGCAAGAAGAAAGGCTGAGAGCATGGATTTCGGGCTGTCGGAGGAACAGAAGCTCATCGTCGAGACGACGAAGGCGTTCGTCGAGAACGAGCTTTACCCGCATGAGCGAGAGGTCGAGCGCACCGGCGTGCTGCGCCGCGAGCTGATCGAGGAAATCAAGGCCAAGGCGATCGAGGCCGGGCTCTATGCCGCCAACATGCCGGCGGATGTCGGCGGCGCGGGCCTGGATACGGTGACATGGCTGCTCTACGAGAAGGAACTCGGCCGCGCCAATTATGCGCTGCACTGGACCTGCGTGGCGCGGCCCTCCAACATCCTCCTGGCCGGTACGCCCGAGCAGCGCGAGAAATACCTGTTCCCTTGTATCCGTGGCGAGAAATGGGACTGCCTGGCGATGACCGAGCCGGGCGCCGGCTCCGATCTGCGCGGCATGAAGGCGACCGCCGTGCAGGATGGCGACGACTGGGTGCTGAACGGCACCAAGCATTTCATCAGCCACGCCGATCTGGCCGACTTCGCCATCGTCTTCATGGCCTCGGGCGAGGAAGAGTCCGCGCGCGGCAAACGCAAGAAGATCACCGCGTTCTTCGTCGACAAGGGCACCAAAGGCTTCACCGTCCGCGATGGCTACCGCAACGTCTCGCATCGCGGCTACACCAACGCCATCCTCGAATTCGACGATTGCCGGCTTCCCGCAAGCCAGGTGCTGGGCGAAGTCCATAAAGGGTTCGACGTCGCCAACTCATGGCTCGGCGCCACGCGCCTGCAGGTCGGCGCCACCTGTCTCGGCCGTGCCGAGCGGGCGCTTGGCCATGCCGTCGAATACGCCGCGCAGCGCCAGCAGTTCGGCCAGCAGATCGGCAAGTTCCAGGGCGTGTCGTTCAAGCTCGCCGACATGGCGACCGAACTGAAGGCCGCCGACCTGATGGTGTTCGAAGCCGGCTGGAAGTACGATCAAGGCACCGTCACCGATCAGGACATGGCCATGGCCAAGCTGAAGGCCACCGAGATGCTCGCCTTCGTCGCCGATGAGGCGATCCAGATCCATGGCGGCATGGGGCTGATGGACGACCTGCCGCTGGAGCGCATCTGGCGCGACGCCCGCGTCGAGCGCATCTGGGAAGGCACTTCGGAGATACAGCGACATATTATTTCGCGGGCGCTGCTGCGTCCGTTCGGGGCTTAGAGCATGATCCCCAAAGCCGGAGTTCGGCATGGGAGAAGATGATGCTCAAACGAAAAGATGACCATGCATAAACTCGAACGTCTTTTGCGCCCCAGATCGATTGCCGTCTTCGGCGGCGCGCAGGCCGCGGCCGTCGTCGCGCAATCGATCAAGATGGGCTTTTCCGGCGAGATCTGGCCGGTGCATCCGACCAAGGATGAGGTCGCCGGCCGCAAGGCCTACCGTTCGGTGGCCGACCTGCCGGGCGCGCCGGATGCCGCCTTTGTCGGAGTCAACCGGCATTTGACGATCGAAGTGGTCAAGGCGCTGGCCGAGCGCGGTGCCGGCGGCGCCGTCTGCTTTGCCGCCGGCTTCCTCGAGACCGAAGCCTACGACGACGACGGCGAGCGGCTGCAGGCCGAGCTGGTCGCGGCGGCGGGCCAAATGCCGATCATCGGGCCGAATTGCTACGGCCTGATCAACTATGCCGACGGCGCGCTTCTGTGGCCCGACCAGCATGGCGGCATCCGATTGGCCGAGGGCGGCAAGGGCGTCGCCATCATCACCCAGTCGTCCAACATCGCCATCAACATGACGATGCAGAAGCGCGGCCTGCCGATCGCCTTTCTGATGACCGCCGGCAACCAGGCGCAGACGGGCCTGTCGGAAATGGCGCTCGGCCTGATCGAGGACGAGCGGGTCACGTCGCTTGGCCTGCACATCGAGGCCTTCGATTCCGTAGCCGGCTTCGAACGGCTGGCGGCGCGAGCACGCGAGCTGAAGAAGCCGATCATCGCCATGAAGGTCGGCCGTTCCGAACAGGCGCGGCAGGCGACCGTCTCGCACACCGCCTCGCTCGCCGGCTCGGACGCGGCCTCGGGCGCTTTCCTGAGGCGGCTCGGCATTGCGCGCGTCGATTCGATCCCCGCCTTCATCGAGGCGCTGAAGCTGCTGCACATCACCGGACCTTTGCCCGGTTATAGGCTGTCGTCGATGAGCTGCTCCGGCGGCGAGGCCTCCGTCATGGCCGACAGCGCCGAAGGCCGCTGGGTCAATTTCCCGATGCTCAGCGACACCCACCGCGCCCATGTCAAATCGACGCTCGGGCCGCTCGTCGCGGTGGCCAATCCGTTGGACTATCACACCTTCATCTGGAACAACGAGCCGGCGATGACCGCCACCTTCACCGCCATGGTGTCGGGCGGCTTCGACCTCAACATGCTGGTGCTCGACTTCCCGCGCCCCGATCGCTGCTCGGTCACCGACTGGTGGGCGACGCTGCGCGCCTTCGAATCGGCGCTGAAGACCAACAAGGCGCACGGCGCGATCGTCTCTTCGCTGCCGGAGAACCTGCCGGAGGAATACACCGCCGAGTTGATGTCACGCGGCATGGTGCCGTTGTTCGGCATTTCCGAAGCCATGGACGCCGCCCAGGCGGCGGCCTTCATCGGCTGGGCGTGGCACGAGCCGCAGGCACAGCCGATCGACACCTCCGCCTCCGGCGCGCCTGCCGGCGACCACGTCACCCCCGATGAGGCCGAAGCGAAATCCCGCCTCATCGAGGCCGGCCTGCCGGTGCCGAAAGGCGAGTGCGCCGCCAATGCGGTCGAGGCGGTGATCTCGTCGATGGCGCTCGGCTTCCCGGTGGCGCTGAAGGCGCTGGGCGTCACCCACAAATCCGAGGTCGGTGCCGTCAGGCTCAACCTCAAAGACGCCGAGTCCGTCAGCACCGCGGCGCATGACCTCTTGCCGCTCGGCACCGGGCTCTATGTCGAGCGTATGGTGCGCGATGGTGTCGCCGAACTGATCGTTGGCTTCACCCGCGACCCGATGTTCGGCGCGGTGATGACCTTGGGCACAGGCGGTGTGCTGGTCGAGCTGCTGCGCGACAGCGTCACGCTGATGCTGCCGGCGACCCGCGACGACATCGAGGCGGCGTTGCGCGGCCTGAAGCTGTATCCGCTGCTCGAAGGCTATCGCGGCCGGCCGAAGGCCGATGTCGCGGCAGCCATCGACGCCATCTCGGGCATTGCCGCCTTCGTGCAGGAGAATGCCGGCGAGATCGAGGAACTCGACATCAACCCGCTGATCGTCTGCGCCGAGGGCAAGGGCGCCTGGATCGCCGACGCACTGCTGGTGCTGGGAGACAAGAAGAATGTCTGACGTCATCTCGATCCGCCGCGAGGGCACCATCCTCGAAGTCACGCTCGACCGGCCCAAGGCCAACGCCATCGACCTCAAGACCTCGCGGCTGATGGGCGAAACCTTCAAGGCGTTCCGCGACGATCCCAGCTTGCGCGTCGCCATCGTCAAGACCGCCGGCGACAAGTTCTTCTGCGCCGGCTGGGATCTCAAGGCCGCCGCCGGCGGCGACGCGGTCGACGGCGATTATGGCGTCGGCGGCTTTGCCGGGTTGCAGGAACTGCGCGATCTCAACAAGCCGGTCATCGCCTGCGTCAACGGCATGGCGGTGGGCGGCGGTTTCGAGCTGGCGCTGTCCTGCGATCTCATCTACGCCTCCGACCATTCCTCCTTCGCACTGCCCGAGATCCGTGCCGGCACGCTGGCGGACGCGGCGACGATCAAGCTGCCGAAGCGCATTCCCTACCATGTCGCCATGGACCTTTTGCTCACCGGCCGCTGGATGGATGTCGCCGAGGCGCATCGCTGGGGCCTGGTCAACGAAGTGCTGCCCAAGGAGAAACTCGAGGACCGCGTCTGGGAGATCGCCCGGCTGCTGGCCGGCGGCCCGCCGCTGGTGTTCGCCGCGATCAAGGAAACGGCGCGGGTCGCCGAGGCGCTCGCTTTCCAGGACGCGATGAACAAGGTGACGCGCCGGCAGCTGCCGACCGTCGATGCGCTCTACGGCTCCGAGGACAATATGGAAGGCTTTCGAGCGTTTGCGGAAAAGCGAGAGCCTGTATGGAAGGGGAAGTAGTGGTTTTTGCCGAGATGATGGCGTTCCGTCACACCCCCCTCTGTCCTGCCGGACATCTCCCCCGCAAGGGGGGAGATTGGATGTCGTTTCTGCTTTCGCCAACCGTCAACGCTGTAGGACGAGCGCCGCGATCAACGCTGCCGATCTCCCCCCTTGCGGGGGAGATGTCCGGCAGGACAGAGGGGGGTGCCTGGGCTCAACCTTTGCAGTCGGCGCGGCCAGCATGACCGACTACAAAACCCTCATCGACGCCGAGACCTGGGCCTTCATCGAGCGGACCAATTCCTATTACCCGCCCGATACGATCGACTATACGATCGCGCAGCAGCGCGAGATTTATGGCCGCATGTGCCGCGAATTCTTTGCCGGCTATCCGCAAGGCGTTACGGTCGAAACCTCGGCCATTGCAACGCCCACGCACGACATCCCGATCCGCATCTACCGGAGCGTGTCGCCAGCAGCGGTGATGGTGCTGTATTTCCATGGCGGCGGCTTCGTCCTCGGCGGGCTGGACAGCCATGACGATGTCTGCGCCGAACTCTGCGCCCGCACCGGCTATGAGGTGATCTCGGTCGACTACCGGCTGGCGCCGGAGCACTTGCATCCAGCAGCCTTCGACGACGTGATGAGCGCCTTCGAATGGGCCGCCTCCACCCGCAACCACCCAATTCTGCTTTGCGGCGACAGTGCCGGCGGCAATCTTGCCGCTGCCGTCAGCCACGCGACACGCGGCCACGCGAAAAGGCCGATCGGCCAGGTGCTGATCTATCCCGGCCTCGGCGGCGACCGGTCGAAGGGATCCTATCTCAGGCATGCCGAAGCGCCGATGCTGACCATGCGCGATCTTGAATTCTACAAGAACATCCGCACCGGCGGGCGAGACGGCACCGGCGACATCACGCAGTCGCCGCTTGCCGACGCCGATTTCGCCAACCTGCCGCCGACCGTGCTGATCACCGCGCAATGCGACCCCCTGTCGTCCGACGGCGAAGCCTATCGCGACCGCATCGTCGCGGCCGGCGGACGGGCTTACTGGTTCGAGGAACAGGGCCTGGTGCACGGCTATCTCAGAGCCCGGCACACGGTCGGTCGTGCCCGCGCGAGTTTTACCCGGATCGTCGATGCGGTGGCCGCCCTCGGACAGGGCGCCTGGCTCTGGTGAGCAGTTTTGTCGTCTCGCGGTTTGGGCCTTATCGCACGGCCGCGGCCGCCGCCCGGCCGGCGCCGCGGCCGGAAAAGATGCAGCCACCCAGGAACGTGCCTTCCAGCGCCGCATAACCGTGCACGCCGCCGCCGCCGAACCCGGCGGCCTCGCCGACTGCGTAGAGCCCCGCGACCGGCTGGCCATCGGCACCCAGCACGCGGCTGTCGAGGTCCGTCTGCAGGCCACCCAGCGTCTTGCGGGTCAGGATGTTGAGGCGCACCGCGATCAGCGGGCCGTTTGCCGGGTCGAGCATCTTGTGCGGCTTGGCCGTACGGATCAGCCGGTCACCAAGATAAGCACGCGCACCGCGTAACGCGGTGATCTGCATGTCCTTGGAGAACGGATTGTCGAGCTGCCGGTCGCGGGCGCGGATTTCGCGCTCGACCTGGGCCAGCTCCAGCAGCGGCTCGCCGCCGGCGAGCGCGTTCATGCGCGCGACCAGCGTCGGCAGATCCGCCTCGACAATAAAGTCCTCGCCCTTCTCCATGAAGGCTTTCACCGGACCCGGAATGCCTGACGTGGCGCGGCCGAGCACCTGGCGCCAGCTCTTGCCGGTCAAATCGGGGTTCTGCTCGGAGCCCGACAGCGCGAACTCCTTCTGGATGATCTTTTTGGTCAGGATGAACCAGGAATAATCGAAGCCGGTGCTCATGATGTGGCTGAGCGTGCCGAGTGTGTCGAAGCCGGGATAGAGCGGCACCGGCAGCCGCTTGCCGCGCGCATCGAGCCACAGCGATGACGGGCCGGGCAATATCCGAATGGCATGGTCGGTCCAGATCGGCGCCCAGTTCTTGATGCCCTCGACATAATGCCACATGCGGTCGCGGTTGATGATCGAGCCGCCGGCCTGCTCCGTAATCGCCAGCATGCGGCCATCGACATGGTCGGGCACGCCGGTGATCATGCGCTTTGGTGCCGCGCCCAATCGCTGCGGCCAGTTTTCCCGGACAAGCTGATGGTTGGCGCCAATGCCGCCGGAGGCGACGATCACAGCCTGCGCTCGGAATGCAAAATCGCCTGATATTTCGCGAGAACTCTTGTGACCGCGCTCGACGGCGCTCGGCTGCAGGAGGTCGCCGCGCACGCCGTCGACGGTGGCACCCGTGCGGGTCAACTCGTTGACGCGGTGGCGGAATTTGAAACTGACCAGTCCGCGCTTCTGGGCCTCGCACACGCGCTGGACGAAGGGTTCGAGCACACCGGGACCAGTGCCCCAGGTGATGTGGAAGCGCGGCACCGAATTGCCGTGGCCGATGGCATTGCCGCCGCCGCGCTCGGCCCAGCCGACGACGGGGAAGAATTTCAGGCCGCGCTGCAGGAGCCACGAGCGCTTCTCGCCGGCCGCGAAGCCGACATAGGCTTCCGCCCATTTGCGCGGCCAGAAATCCTCCGGCCGATCGAAAGCAGCGGTGCCCAGCCAGTCCTCCAGCGCCAGATCATGCGAATCGCGGATGCGCATGCGCCGCTGCTCGGGCGAATCGACAAGGAAAAGGCCACCGAACGACCAGAACGCCTGGCCACCGAGCGACTGCTCCGGCTCCTGGTCGACGATGATGATTTTCTTGCCGGCTTCGGCAAGCTCGGCAGCGGCAACCAGCCCGGCAAGGCCGGCGCCGACAATGATCACGTCCGCATCGTCAGACATTTTCCCCTCCCCATTAGCCGGCTAAAGCAATGCGTTAGACGGTCTCCCAGCTATCCTTGCCGCCGGCGCGGAAGATGGCGTCGATGACCTTCTGGTTGAGCACGGATTCCTCCAGTGTGAAGACGCGCTCCTTGCCGCCCTGTGCCGCTCGCGCGAAGGTCTCGACCTCCAGCCGGTACTGCTGCGTGCCGGGAAAGCGGAACACCTGCGCCTCGGTGTGGTTCTGGTTGTGCAGTTCGACGCGGTGATGATCGTAGAGCCCGGCATTGAAGGGCGAGAACACCTCGATGAAACCCTTCTCGCCGTGGAACACCATGAACTGGCGCGCCGCCATCTGCGTCGACAGGTAGAACGACAGTTCGAAGTCGCCGAAATCGGCACGGATCGAGGAATAGATGTCGGTGCCGAATTTCTTGTCGCGCTCGATCGTCGCCTGCACGCGCAGCGGCTCCTTGCCGGTGGAAAAGCGCGTCGACACGGTCGGATAGACGCCGATGTCGGGCAGCGCGCCACCGCCGAGATCGAGCTTGTTGCGCATGTTGTTGGGGTCGACATTGTAATAGGAGAACGCGCCCTGCACATGGCGCAGCCGGCCGATGGTGCCGCTGGCGATGAGATCGCGCACCTTGATCCATTGCGGGTGGTAGATGACCATGAAGGCTTCGCAGACCAGCACTTTTTTGGCGTCGCGCAGCTTGATCAGTGGGGCAATATCCTTGGCGTCGAGCGCCAGTGGTTTTTCGACCAGCACATGCTTGCCGGCTTCGATGGCCTTGGCCGTCCATTCGACATGCTGCGAGGTCGGCAGCGGGATGTAGACGCCGTCGATTTCGTTGGAGGCGAGCAGGTCCTCATAGGAGCCGAAGGCATGGCGGGCGCCGAAGCGCTCGGCCAGTGCCTTAGCCTTCGACAGGTCGCGGCTGGCGATCGCCGACAGCACGCCGTTCTCCGCCTCGACCATTGCAGGCAACAAATGCTCGCGGCCGATCTTGGCCGTGGACAACACACCCCATCGGAACATCAGGCTTCTCCATCACGATTACAGGCCACGAGGTTTGCCCGAAATCGCCGGAAAAGCCAATTGGAGACTGTCCATCGAAGCGCGCCTTCGTCATCCTCGGGCTTGACCCGAGGATCCATGCCGCGACATCAGCCGAGGAATGCAGCGGAACGGATTCTGGACCGTCGCAACGCCTTGATGTCGCGGCATGGATCCTGGGGTCTGCGCCGCGTCGCTTCGCTCCTTGCTGCGCCCCAGGATGACGATGCGCGAGGTGTGTCAGCTAACCCCTTTTCCCCGTCAGCGTCATGTCGAAATCAACAATGTTGGAATAGATCGGCGTGCCGACATCCATGCCGTAACGCGACCGCAGCACCTTGCCGGTGACATGGAATTTTATGGTGCCGGCCTTGAGACCGCCAAGCTCGGCCGTGAATTTTTCCGGGAACGTCTTGCCGCGCGCCGTCAGCCGGCCGGTGACGAGGGCCGTGGTGTCGCTGGTGCGGGTCACGCTGGTCGAACGGAACTGGATTTCCGGGCTGTTGGCGGTGTCGAACACCGCGTCGGAGCGCAGAAAGGCATCGATGCGGCCCTGGCCGGTGCCGACGCTTTCGGGAAAGATGGTGAAATTGACCTGCGAGCGGCCGACATCGGAATTGTCGATGCGGATCGTGCCCTTGAAGCGGGCGAAGGCGCCGTTGAGGCCGCCGCCGCCGACCTTGCCGATGGAAAAGCGGATGCTGGAGCTGGCCGGGCTGACCGAATAGCTGCCGGCGGCGGCGCCAAGCGCGACGGCAGCGGAAACAGGCATGGCAAGGCAAGCGGCGACCGCCGCAAATCCGAGGATGCGCGTGTACATGGAGGTGTTCCTTTTTTGGGCAGCGCATTATCCGCGCCCTCTCCAATGAACGAGCGAGCCGGCCGCTCTATTCCCCACTGTCATCCGACGAAGGCGTGATCATGCGCGTGAGCACGCCATCCCTGAGTTGGAAATGGTGCCGCAGCGCCGCCGCGACATGGAGAGCGACCAGCGCCATGCCGGCATAGGCGAGATACCAATGCGTTGCCGCCCAGAAACTCTCGGCCGCGTCCGATTCGGCCAACGGCAGGTTCGGCATGACGAACAGATTGAACGGCAGGCTGGGGATTTCCAGCATAGAGACCGACACCAGCGCCCAGCCGGACAAGGGCAAGGCAAGCTGAAAGGCATAGAGCGCAAGATGCGCGAGCGGGGCGGCCCGACGCTCCAGGGTTCCGACCGAGCGCGGCAGTGGCGGCCATACATTGCCAAGGCGCCAAGCGATGCGCAGGATCACTAGGCCGAGCAGCAGAAAGCCGAAGGATTTGTGCAGTTGGATCAGTTCGAAAGCGGTGCGCTGGCTGGTCAGCCGCACCATGACGAAGCCGAGCCCGAACTGACCGATGAAGATCAGCGCAATCAGCCAGTGGAGAATAATCGCGCCCCAGCCATAGCGGGTTGGAGTGTTGGTGATCGATGTTTGCATGATTGGCAAACGCCGCCGAACTACGCTTTCTTCCCGACGGCAGCGCTGCATTGCCCTGCCGGGCATTTCTCCCCGTAAACGGGGTGAAAGAAGCTGGCCGCGACGCCGGCGCAATCCTTGCGACGTCGGCGACTGGCGAAATCATCGATAAGGCGTCCCTCGCCCCGTTTTACGGGGAGAGGATGCCGGCAGGCAGGTGAGGGGCGGCGCCAGCCTTGGCTAGGCATACCCCCCAAACGGAGACGATTGCGCCGCCGCTCTCTACCCACTCACCTTGAAGAAATCGACAAACGCCCTGAGCGCTGGCCGCATCTGGCGGCGGCTCGGATAATAGACGAAGAAGCCATCGAAAGAGGGGCACCAGTCCTCCAGCACGCGGATCAGCCTGCCGTCGGCCAGCGGGGCACGGACATAGTCCTCGAAGACGAAGGCGAGCCCGGCGCCGTCGACCGCTGCCTGCGCGATCAGATGGTCCTCGTCGAGGATCAGGGGCCCTTGCGCGGAGATTTCGATCTCCTCGCCGTCCTTCTCGAACTCCCAGCGGTAGAGGATGCCGCTGGAGAAGCGGAAGCGGATGCAGCGGTGATCGGCGAGATCGTGCGGATGGCGCGGTTTGGGCATCGTCGCGAAATAGGACGGCGCGCCAACGACGGCGCCACGCAGATTGGGTCCAATGCGCATTGCGATCATGTCGCGCTGCAGGCTCTCGCCGAGCCGCACGCCGGCGTCGAAGCCGCCTTCGACGACGTCAGTGAAACGGTCTTCGACGACGATCTCCAGCACGATGTCGGGATAGGCCGCGGCAAAGGCGCCAAGCCGTGGCGTCAGTGTCAGATGAGCAGCCGTGCGGGGCACGGTCAGCCGCAGATTGCCGGCCGGCCGGTCACGCGCCTCGACAGCCGTCTCCAGCGCCAGGTCGATCTCCGACAGCGCCGGCCGCAGCCGCTCCAGCAATTGCGCGCCTTCTTCGGTGGGCGCGACGCTGCGCGTGCTGCGCGACAGAAGGCGAACGCCAAGCCGCGCTTCCAGGCTGGACACCGCATGGCTGACCGCCGACGGCGCGATGGCCAGTTCCCTCGCGGCGCCGCGAAAGCTGCCGCATTGGGCGACGGTCGCCAGCACCGCGAGTTGTGAGAGATGGGCTCGATTCATTGATCTGTCTTTTAGTACAGGCCGTGCGGCCGAACGACGATTATCGAACATAGGGCAAGGCGCTATTTTTGTCGCATCACAACAAGGAGACGCGTGATGCAAACCCGCAAGCTTGGAACTGAATTGAACGTCTACCCGGTCGGCCTCGGCTGCATGGGCATGAGCTTCGCCTACGGCGGCCAGGCGGAAGCCGACGCGATCGCCACCCTGCACCGCGCCGTCGAGATCGGCGTCAACTTCTTCGACACGGCGGAAGTCTATGGCCCCTACGAGAACGAGATCCTGCTCGGCAGGGCGCTGAAACCGGTGCGCGACAAGGTGACCATCGCGACAAAATTCGGCTTCAAGATTTTGGAAGAAGGCACCGGCATCGACCGCATGGCCGGCGTCGACAGCCGTCCCGAGCACGTCAAGGCCGTCGCCGAGGCTTCGCTGAAGCGGCTGGGCACCGACGTCATCGACCTCTACTACCAGCACCGCGTCGACCCCAACGTGCCGATCGAGGATACGGTCGGCGCCATGGCCGAACTGGTGCGCGAGGGCAAGGTGCGCGCGCTCGGCCTGTCGGAAGCGAGTGCCGCGACCATCCGCAGGGCGCATGCCGTGCATCCGATCGCTGCCGTGCAGAGCGAATATTCACTGTGGAGCCGCGACCCGGAAGACGAGGTGTTCGCCGTCTGCCGCGAACTCGGCATCGGCTTTGTTCCCTACAGCCCGCTCGGCCGTGGCCTGCTCACCGGAACGATCGCCAAGCCCGAGGCTTTGAGCGACGACGACTGGCGCCGTGGCCTGCCGCGCTTCCAGGCGGACGCCATGGCGGCCAACGCCGCCGTCATCGCCACGCTGGAGAAGATGGCGGCTGAAAAGGGCGTGACCTCGGCGCAGCTGGCGCTGGCCTGGGTGCTGCACCAGGGCGATTTCATCGTGCCGATCCCGGGTGCGCGCAAGATCCGCCATTTGGAACAGAACGCGGCAGCGGCCGGGATCGAGCTGAGCGTAGCCGAGGTGCAAGCCATCGGCGATGCGCTGTCGCCGGACAAGGTTGTTGGCAGGCGCTATACGGAGGAACTGCTGGCGCTGGTGAATGGGTGAGTTAGGTCATCACTGGTAGTCGAAAGGGGCGCCTCGGCGTCCCTTTTGCGTGGCGCGGGGCGTAGAAGATTGTGAGACCCTGGCGCGAGACACCCCCCTCTGGCCTGCCGGCCATCTCCCCCGCAAGGAGGGAGATTGGCAGCTCCACTGCCGGCACCTCTCCTTCGATGTTGCTGATTGGCGAAAGCCGGCGTGACATCCGATCTCCCCCCTTGCGGGGGAGATGTCCGGCAGGACAGAGGGGGGTGCCTCGCGCCGACATTCCGGCATTTCTACCAAGCCACCAAACTGATCTCCGGCCAGTGCTCCCTTGCCCGCGCGCCCTTCACCTCATGCGTCCGTTGGTTGTCCAACACCCGGTTCGGCACGATGCGGAACGAGAAGATGTCGTCGAGCCCGAACGGCGCAACCAGATCGAGCTGCCCGTCCGCATCGTATCGGACACCGACCGCATGGGTCTTCGACGCGAAATAGCTGACGGATTCGCTGGAGCTCATATAGCGCGGGCACGACTGGCCGAATTTCTGCGGATACCACAGATGCACCCGTGCCTGGTTGCGCACCTCGACCGGCAGCCGCAGCCCTTCGAAATGATCCGCCGCCCGGCGGATCACCGCGTCCTCCGCCTCATAGGACAGGTCGCTGTCATCGAAATAGAACAGGTCGATATCTTTGATGCCGTAGCCCGGCGGCTTGCCGGTCAGATGGTTCCAGACAGAGTTGTAGAGCACGCCGGAGACGACCAGCCAGTCGGCAAGACCAAGCGCGCGGGCATGCGTCAGCGCTTCGCGAACAAGCGGATCAGCCGAGAAGGGGACGCCAACGTCGCGGCGACGTCACCCCAAGAACGGCTTAGCCTTCATCGTCTCCGGCACCGGCACGCCGAGGCGCGTCAGCACCGTCGGCGCCAGTTGCAACTGGTCGAGCAGCGTGTCGGCCTGCGGGCCTTTGCCGGGCCCAAAATAATACAGCGCGAAATCCTGCATCTCGTCGTCATGGCCGCCATGATGGCCACGATCGGTCTGGCCATGGTCGGCGGTGACCATCACCTCATAGCCGGCTTCGATCCAGCGCGGCAGGAAGGCGGCCAGCATGCCGTCCATCGCATAGACCGCGTGGTCCATCTCGTGGCAGTCATGGCCGAAGCGGTGACCCATCGAGTCCAGCGTGCAGGTGTGCAGGATGCCGTAGTCGATGCCGTGGCGTTTGGTCAGCATGGTCAGCGTCGCGAACAGGTCGACATCGCTCGGCGTCATCTGGTTGCGGGCGTTGTAACCGGTCATGGTGTGGAACCGGCCATGCGTAATCGGTCCGCCCGGCTCGTCGAATTCCATATCCTCGACCAGGTCGAACGGATGGGCGCGGAAGAATTCCGACCAATAGGAATGTGTCACGGCGCCGGTCTTGCCGCCGGCCTTGCTGACTTCGGAGAAGATGTCGGGTTGCGCGATTCGAAACCGGTTCTCGTTGGATAGGATGCCATGCACCTGCGGCGAAACGCCGGTGTGGATGGAGGCGTAGCAGCAGGCCGAGGTCGACGGCAGCACGGAGCGCATCTTCCAGACCCGCGCCTCGCCCGATTGCACCCACCCTTCGAGATTGCCCATCAACCGGCGCCAGTTCCTGTAGGGAACGCCATCGAGGATGATCAGCAACAGTTTTGTCTCGAGCGCCATGGGCGACTCCGGAAGGCTTTGTCGTTGAAGGATGGCTTCGCGCCACGAATTCCCTAGTTCCCCGCGCTGGCCATGCGCCGTCCCTTGATCGCCTTTTCCAGCCAGCCGATCTCCATCTCGGGAACCGAGGAAAGCAGAAGATCGGTATAGGCGTCGAAGGGCGGCGCCAGCACCTTGCTCTTCGGGCCGTAGCGCACCACCTCGCCGCGATACATCACCGCGATCGAATCTGCGATCGACTTCACCGTGGCCAGGTCATGGGTGATGAACAAGTAGGCGACGTTCTCTTCCTTCTGCAGCTCGAGCAGCAGCTCGAGGATGCCGTGTGCCACCAGCGGATCGAGCGCCGAGGTTACCTCGTCGCAGATGATCAGCTTGGGCTTGGCGGCAAGCGAACGGGCGATGCAGACGCGCTGTTTCTGGCCGCCGGAAAGCTCGGCCGGGTAGCGATCGGAAAAGCCCTTGCCCATCTCGATCTTGTCGAGCAGTTCGGAGACGCGTTTGTCGCGCTCGCGGCCGCGTATGCCGAAATAGAATTCGAGCGGCCGGCCGATGATGGTGCCGACCGTCTGACGCGGGTTCATCGCCACGTCGGCCATCTGATAGATCATCTGCAACTGCCGCAGATCCTCCTTCGGCCGGTCGGCCAGCCGGTTTGCCAGCGGACGCCCATCGAAGGTGACAGTGCCTTCTTCTGGCGGCAGCAAACCGGTGATGGCGCGTGCCAGAGTCGACTTGCCGGAGCCGGACTCGCCGACAACGGCCAGCGTCTGGCCCGGATAGATGTCGACCGAGACGTTCTTCAGCACCTTGATGTGGCTGCGGCCATAGGCGGCGGTGACGTTCTTCACCGACAGGAACGGCGTCATGCCGGGCTTCTGCTCGTGGTGTTCGATCTCGTGCACCGACACCAGCGCGTTGGTGTACTCCTGGCGCGGCTCCTTGATGATCTGCCTTGTGCCGCCCCATTCGACCAGTCGGCCATGGCGCAGCACCATGATCTCGTCGGAGACCTGGGCGACGACGGCAAGGTCGTGCGTGATATAGAGTGCCGCCACATGGGTATCGCGAATGGCGTCCTTGATCGCCGCCAGCACGTCGATCTGCGTCGTCACGTCGAGCGCCGTGGTCGGCTCGTCGAAGACGATCAGGTCGGGCTCGGAGCACAGCGCCATCGCCGTCATCACGCGCTGCAGCTGGCCGCCCGAGACCTGGTGTGGAAAGCGTTCGCCGATGGTTTCGGGGTTCGGCAGGCTGAGCTTCCTGAACAGCGCGATGGCGCGCTTTTCGGCCTCGGCGCGTGTCGCCGTGCCGTGCAGCAGCGTGGCTTCCACCACTTGGTCCATCAGCCTATGCGCCGGGTTGAACGCGGCGGCCGCCGACTGCGCGACATAGCAGACCTCGCGGCCGCGCAGCTTGCGAAAACCGTCCTTGCCGCCCTTGAGGATGTCGCGGCCGTTCAGGATGACCTCGCCGCCGGTGATGCGCACACCACCGCGCCCATAGCCCATCGACGATAGGCCGATGGTCGACTTGCCTGCGCCGGATTCGCCGATCAGGCCAAGCACCTTGCCCTTCTCGAGCGTCAGCGAGACATCGTGCACCAGCACGATATTCTTCGGCGGTTCGCCGGGCGGGAAGACGGTCGCCTCGATGCGCAGATTGCGGATGTCGAGAAGCACGCCGGGCTTCGCTTTGCTGTCGGCCATCACCCGCGTCCTCCCTTCAGGCTTGTCGTCCGGTTGAGCACCCAGTCCGCGACCAGGTTGACGGAAATCGCCAGCAAGGCGATCGCCGCCGCCGGGATGAGTGCGGCCGCGATGCCGAAGACGATGCCGTCCTTGTTTTCCTTGACCATGCCGCCCCAGTCGGCGTCCGGCGGCTGCACGCCAAGGCCGAGGAACGACAGTGTCGACAGGAACAGCACGGCATAGATGAAGCGCAGGCCGAGTTCCGAAACCAGCGGCGACAGTGCGTTGGGCAGGATCTCGCGGAAGATGATCCAGGCGCTGCCCTCGCCGCGCAGTTTCGCCGCCTCGACATAGTCCATGACGTTGATGTCGACGGCGACCGCGCGCGACAGGCGATAGACGCGGGTCGAGTCGAGAATGCCCATCACGAGGATCAGCGTCACCAGATTGGTAGGCAGCACGGACAGCACGACAAGACCCATGATCAACGTCGGGATCGACATCAAAAGATCGACAAGGCGCGACAGCAGCGTATCGAACCAGCCGCCGAAGACCGCCGCCGAGAAGCCGAGGATGGCGCCGAGCGAGAACGACAGCGCGGTGGCCAGCACCGCGATGAACAGGGTGATGCGGGCGCCGTAGATCATGCGCGACAGCAGGTCGCGGCCGAGATTGTCGGTGCCCAGCAAATGGGTAGCCGACATTGGCTCCCAGACATCGCCGACGATCTCGCCATTGCCGTGCGGTGCGATCCACGGTGCGAAGACCGCCGCCAACACGAACAATGCCGTCAGCACGATGCCGATCAGCGCGGGGATGGGGATGCGTTTGATATCGAGCATATCCGCCCCCTATTTCGGATGTCTGAGACGCGGATTGGCGACGATAGCCCCTATGTCCGCAATGATGTTCAGGCTGATGTAGACGGCGGCGAAGATCAGGCCGACCGCCTGCACCACCGGCACGTCGCGCTTGGTGACGTGGTCGACCAGATACTGTCCCATGCCCGGATAGACGAAGATCACCTCGACCACGACGACGCCGACGATCAGGTAGGCGAGGTTGAGCATGACGACGTTGATGATCGGCGCGATGGCATTGGGAAAGGCATGCTTGCGGATGACGTTGAAGGCCGACAGGCCTTTCAGTTCCGCCGTCTCGACATAGGCCGACTGCATGACGTTGAGGATCGCCGCGCGCGTCATGCGCATCATATGCGCCAGCACGACCAGCGTCAGCGCCGTCGCCGGCAGGGCGATCGCCTGCATGCGTTCGCCGAACGGCATGCCGTCATAGACGGTCGAGATACCGGGGAATATTTGCCACTTCACGGCGAAGAAATAGACGAGCACATAGCCAATGAAGAATTCGGGAAACGACGTCGAGGCGAGCGCAAGTCCTGAGATCAGCTTGTCGACCCAGCCATTGCGGTAGCGCACCGCGATGAGACCGAGGATGATCGCCAGCGGCACAGCGACAACGGCCGCCCAGAAGGCGAGGAACAGCGTGTTCCACAGCCGGCCCTTGATCGACGTGGCGATGTCCTGGCCGCTCGACATGGCGGTACCCAAGTCGCCTGTCACTACCCCGCCGAGCCAGCGGAAATACCTGATATAGGCCGGATCGTTGAGGCCGAGCTGCTCGCGCAGATTGGCGAGCGACTCCGGCGTCGCCGATTGCCCGAGAATGGCTTGCGCGACGTCGCCGGGCAGGATCTGTGTGCCGGCGAAAATCAGGACCGAAACGGCCAACAAGAGGAGAATGCCCAGCGCAACGCGCTGGGCAATCAGTTTCAGGATGGGTGAAGACATATCCGCAAAGCCGGCTCAGGCTTCGAGCCAGCACTTCGCCAGTGCGTAGCCGTTCATTAGCTCCTGATGCGGATCGTCGATCCAGCCGCCGACCTTGGCGCCGGTCGCGTCGATGAACTGGTTGAACATCGGCAGGATCAGGCCGCCTTCGTCGCGCACCAGGACAGCCATGTCGTGGTACATCTGCTTGCGCTTGGTCTCGTCGAGCTCGGCGCGAGCCGCCAGCACCATCTTGTCGAAATCCGGACGCTTGAAACGCGTGTCGTTCCAGTCGGCCGTCGATAGATAAGCGGTGGAATACATCTGATCCTGGGTCGAGCGGCCGCCCCAGTAGGAGGCACAGAAGGGCTGCTTGTTCCAGACTTCGTTCCAGTAGCCGTCGCCCGGCTCGCGCTTGAGCTCGAGCTTGATGCCGGCCTTGGCGGCGCTCTGCTGGAAGAGCTGCGCTGCATCGACTGCGCCTGGGAAGGCGACGTCCGAGGTTCTCAGTAGCACGGCGCCGTCGTGACCGGACTTCTTGTAGTGGAACTTCGCCTTGTCGGGATCGTACTTGCGCTGCTCGATCTCGGTAAACAGCGGATAGGACGCATTGATCGGGAAGTCGTTGCCGAGGGAACCGTAGCCGCGCAGGATCTTGTCCAGCATCTCCTCGCGGTCGATGGCCAGCTTGAGCGCCATGCGCAGGTCGTTGTTGTCGAACGGCGCGGTGTTGCAATGCATGATGAACACGTAGTGGCCGGGGCCGGCGTGATTGCGGATGGTGACGCCCGGCAGACGCTTGATCAGATCGACAATCTTCGGCTCGACGCGATTGATCATGTTGACCTGGCCGCCCTGCAGGGCCGCTGTGCGCGCCGTCGCGTCGTTGATGACGATGACCTCGATCTGGTCGGCATGGCCCATCTTGTCGCCTTGCCAGTAATTGGCGAAGCGCTCGGCGCCATGGCGCACGCCAGGCTCGTTGGTCTTGACCATGTAAGGGCCGGCCGAGATGCCGGCGTCTGGCTTATCCTTGCCGCCATTCGGCTGGACGATCAGGTGATAGTCGCTGAGCAGGTAGGGAAGGTCGGCGTTCGCCTCCTTCAGCGTCAGCACCACTTCCTTGCCGCTGGCCTTGATGGTTTCGATGCCCTTCATGTAGCCGAGCGCGCCGGACTTCGACTTCTCGTCCGAATGGCGCTCCAGCGTGGCGGCGACGTCTTCGGCGGTCACGGTCTTGCCGTTGTGGAATTCGACGCCGTCGCGGATCTTCAGCGTCCACACCTTGGCGTCGTCCGAGGAGCCGATCTCCTCGGCGATACGGTTCTCGAGCTTGCCCTCGGGAGACAGCTCGACGATCATTTCGCCCCAGCACTTGCCGAAGGCGAACGGCACCTGCGTCATCATTAGCGCCGGATCGAGGCTGTTGGTGGATTCGCCACCGACCAGGCCGGCCTTCAGCGTGCCACCCTTGACCGGACCCGCCGCGCGCGCCGCACTTGAAAGCAGCGAGTTGGCGAAGGGGGCGGTGACGCCGAGCGCTGCCGCCCGGCCCAGAAAATCACGACGGCTCAGTTTGCCCGACGCGACACGCCGGCTAAGATATTCCAGTTCGTTTGACATTTTGAGTTCCTCACTCTGTTGGTTCGACTCTGGGGTCGTTTTTCTTGTTTCTTGTGGGGAGAATAATGACCGCAAGGGAAAGCGGTAAGCAAGACCGAATGCGACATGCCGTGGCGTAAATCGTACGTCGCAATTGGACCAACGAAACCGGCGTTCAAAGAAGCGCGCGCGGCACCTTCTCCTCGAAATTGCGTTCGAAAACGAGCCTTTCGCCCTCATAGGCCTCGATTCTGGCGCTGACGATGAAGTTTTGCGCGTCCGATCGCATTTCGGCGGATGTCTCGGTGCGCACCGACCATCCATTTCGCGACAGGGTCTGCGTCCAATGCGTCTTTCCCGAGGCCGACAGCGGATCGTCGGGATGGATCGTCCAGGTCTCGCGGGCGATGCTGCCATTGGCAAGGCCGTGATCGAGATCGCGCACCTCGCCAAAATCATCAACGATGGAAAGCGTGACAATTCCGGTCTTCTCGTCGCGACCGACATGGCGCTCGGAATTGGTGGCGCGGATCGTTTCTGTCGCCCAGGGGGAGGCGCCTTCCGGCTCGGCAAACGTCGCTTCGTCGCCAGTCGCCAGCGGCCGCAGTGGCAAGGACAGCGTCGCGGTCGACAGCGCGAGTTGGACCGGCTCCGGCGACGGCCAGATCATCGGCCAATAGGCGTTCGAAACAGCAATACGCAGGCGGTGGCCGGCCGGCACACGGTAGGCGCATTGATCGAGCACGACGCGCGCCGACACGGTTTCGCCCGGCACCAGCGCCTCGGGGAATTCGTGCGAGTTGCGATGCGTCAGGTTGAGTACGCCGTAAGAGATCAGCTCGGTGGCACCGTCGGGATGCACGTCGCAAAGCCGGACCGCGATGTTGGCCTGACGCCGGTCGGACGCGACCCGGACCAGGACTTCGGGCGCACCGACGATATCGATAGCCTCACGGAGTTCCGGCTGGTCGAAACACACCGACAGCGCATCGTCGGGGCGCTGGTCGCCGGGCAGTTCGGGGCCGAAGGTGAACGGAAAATACTCGCCGCCGGCCAGCCCGCAGCTTTGCGGCGAGGCGACGATCGCGGGGTTGCCGCCCTCGGCGATAAGCTCGATCGATTGCGTCTTGATATTGGACGAAGGCCATTGCTGTTCCGCCACCCAGCGGCCCGGCCGCTCGGGATGCCAGCGTGCCGGACGCACGCTGTCCATGACATAGGCGCGGTAGGCGGGGTCGGCCTCGACGCCCGTGTCGATATCCTTCAGCCAGCGGTCCCACCAGCGCAACGCCTCCTGCAGGAAGCCGATGGCGGGCTTGGGCCCGGCGTAGTGCGGGTATTTGTGGATCCACGGCCCGATGATGCCCTTGACCGGCGCTTCGATGTTGCTGGCGAGATGCGAGACGGTGTTGCGGTAGCCGTCATGCCAGCCGCCGATCGACAGCACCGCGGCTTTGACGGCGGAAAAATCCTCGCAGATCGAGCCGCGCTTCCAGTAGGCGTCGCGGTGCTGGTGCTTCAGCCACAGCGGCGCCAGGAAGGACTGGTTTTCCAGCCGAGTCAGCCACAGGTCGCGCCATCTATTGTCTCCGGCCAGCAGCGGATCCGGAGGCCGCGACGAGTAGGACAGCATGGTCGAGGCCCAGCCGAAATTCTCGATCAAAAGGCAGCCGCCCTTGTAATGGATGTCGTCGGCATAGCGGTCGACGGTCGAGCACAGGCTGATCACCGCCTTCAGCGCCAGCGGCTGCTTGGCCGCCACCTGCAGGCAGTTGAAGCCGCCCCAGGAAATGCCCATCATGCCGACATTGCCGTTGCACCAGGGCTGGCTTGCCGCCCAGGCGATGACGTCGCAGGCATCCTGCAATTCCTGCTCTGAATACTCGTCGTCCATCAGCCCTTCGGAATCGCCATTGCCGCGCATGTCGACGCGGATCGAGGCATAGCCGTGGCCGGCGAAATACGGATGCGTCAGCTGATCGCGAAAGATGGTGCCGTCGCGCTTGCGGTAGGGCAGATGCTCAAGGATCGCCGGCACCGGATCATCACCGGCATCTTCCGGCATCCACACCCGCGCCGACAGCCGGCAGCCATCGGGCATGACGATGGCCATGTCCGGAAATTCGACGACCTTGCGGGGAAATTCGGTGACGGTTTTCATGGGAGCTCTCCAGGATGTCAGTGACGCATGAAACGTGTACGTCACGAAGTCAAACGGGCGACGGTCCGTGTCGCCGAGACGACGCCTGGCGGGGACCGTTCGACTTTCCATCTTGCGTTGTCCCATTAATTTATGTATTACTTTTATTCGCTTAGGCCCGATGCATTGAGGACAATCTCGACTGAAGATCGTTTGGGATGAGCCAAAGCGCGTGACGAACTTCGAAGGCCGAGGTCTGGACTTTGCCGAACTCGATATCGAGTTTTTTGCGACTTCAACCGTCCTCCCGGCCAAAGCAGGCCGACTCAAGGCGATTGGCGAATTCGGAGAGATCATTCTCGCCGTGATCTTTAAGCCGCTTGGTTCCGAAGCGATTTCGGTAATCTCGATGCGTCGTGCCAGCCGAAAGGAAAGGTCCGTATATGAGCAATCCTAAATCGCATATTCGACCGCTTACCAATGAGGAGGAAGCGGAAATTCAAAGACAAATTGCCGCTGATCCCGATGATGCGGAGGCGACCGACGAAGAGCTGGTGCATGCCAAACCTTTCGCGGAAGTGTTTCCAGAACTTTTCGAGAGTATAAGGCGGTCCCGTGGTCGGCCGACCGTGGAAAAGCCGAAGCAAGTTGTGTCCATCCGCCTGGATCAGGATGTCGTCAGAAAATTCAAGGCCACCGGCAAGGGTTGGCAAGCCAAGATAAATGAAGTGCTGAAGAAAGCGAAAGTTGGTTAAGCATCCGCGTCAATTCAGCGGAATGTCGTTTTCATCCTTGCTCGCCTGGTAGGCGCCGGACAACTCGTCATAACGGGCCGAGATATTGTCGATGCGTGTTTCCAGCCGCTGGCGTTCGGCCTCGGGCAGGGACCGCACCAGCCTGCGGATCGAAAAGCTCTTCCAGTAGGCGTTCTCGGCATTGTAGCCGCCGGGATCGAGGGTGAAGACCTCCTTCAGGATCTTCAAATCATGCGGGATGGCGAAGCTGTCACGCGAATCCTCATGACTGAACAGATAGTAGAAATTGTCGAAGCCGGTCCAGGTGATCGCCGACAGGCACAGCGAGCATGGCTCGTGCGTGGCGATGAAGATTGCGTCCTTGGTGTCGACTCGCTCTGCCTTCGGCATTTCGTAGAAGCGCTTCAGGCAATGCACCTCGCCATGCCAGAGCGGGTTTTCCACCTCGTTGTTGGTCTCGGCCAGCACCAGCGAACGGTCGTCCTTGCGCAGGATCGCCGCGCCGAACAGTTTGTTGCCATGGGCGACACCTTCGGCCGTCTTCGGCACGATATCGTGCTCGATCACGTCGAGCAGGCGGTCGATCAGCGAAATGTCGGTCATTACTGGGTCTCCTGCTGCATGTCCCCCAAAAGTGCCCCGGTTTCGGGGTAACGACATGCACAAAAAATCAAGGGAGATGTATCTCGTAGGCGTGCGAGAAATGGAATTCCTCGAGGTTGGGGCCGTCGCCACCCCGGTCGACGATCAGAAAATCCTGCGCCTCGCCGAGCGGCGTCAGCACGCCATGCCAGAGATTGCGCCGGTAATTGATCCCTTGTCCGGGGGCAGTGATAAAGGCATGCGGCTCTCCCGGTCCTTCATCCCCGTCATGGCAGACGACGACCAGGAACGGGCGCGGCGACAGCGGAATGAATGCCTGGCTGCCGAACGGGTGGCGCTCTACCATGCTCAGCTTCAGCGGCAATTCGTAGGGCGTGCCGCGCACCATGGAGATCAGCACGCGGGCGTTCGGCCCGGTCGCCTCGGCGGTGGCGAGATCGTGGTAGCGCTCGGCCCTGCCGCCATTGATCGGGTAGTGGTTGTCGCCGCTCATGTCGATGACGTCGCCAAATGGAGCAAAGCTCTCGCGGGTCAGCGGCCGCGCGACGATACGGGTCATGGAGCGCGCTTTGCGATGCCGGCGCCACCGAGCTTGGCGTGGCGGTTGACGTCCTTGTAGAGCAGATAGCGAAATTTGCCCGGACCGCCGGCATAGCAGGCCTGCGGGCAGAAGGCGCGCAGCCACATATAGTCGCCGGCCTCGACCTCGACCCAATCCTGATTGAGGCGGTAGACCGCCTTGCCTTCCAGCACATAGAGCCCGTGCTCCATGACATGGGTCTCGGCGAAGGGAATGACCGCGCCGGGTTCCAGCGTCACGATTGTCATGTGCATGTCATGGCGCAAGTCGGCCGGATCGACGAAACGTGTCGTCGCCCAGCGGCCCTCGGTGCCGGGCATCGGCGTTGGCGCGATCTCCTGTTCGTTGGTGAAGAAGGCTTCGGGCGCATCGAGACCGTCGACCACCTCGTAGGCCTTGCGAATCCAATGGAAGCGGACATCGGCCTTGCTTTTGTTGCGAACCGTCCAGCCGCTGGCCGGCGGCAGGAAGGCAAATCCACCGGGCCGCAATACGTGCTTCTTGCCGGCAAGCAGAACCGTCAATTCACCTTCGACCACGAACAGGGCACCCTCGGCGCCGGCATCGGGTTCCGGCCGGTCGCTGCCGCCGCCGGGCGCGACCTCGACAATGTACTGCGAGAACGTCTCGGCAAAACCGGACAGCGGTCGCGACAAGATCCAGACGCGGGTCTTGTCCCAGAACGGCAGGGCGCTGGTGACGATGTCCTGCATCACGCCCCTGGGGATGACGGCGTAGGCCTCGGTGAAGACGGCGCGGCCGGTCAGCAACTCGCTCTGGCCGGGGTGGCCGCCATGTGGTGCGTAATAGGTTCGCTCGGGCATCCTGATCGTATCCATGGGTTCAAACCTATTGCGGAAGCATGTCCTTGAGGCGGAGCAGCGCGATGCGCTCGACCTGTTTGCAGGCGGTCTCGAATTCGACGCCGCGACTGTTGCCGATGCGCGTCTCGAATTCGGCGAGGATTTCCTCCTTGGTCTTGCCCTTCACCGCGATGATGAAGGGGAAGCCGAAGGTGGTGAAGTAGGCGGCGTTCAATTTGGAAAACAGTTCGCGCTCCTTGTCGGTTAGCGCGTCGAGCCCGGCCGAAGCTTGTTCCTTGGTTGATTCAGCCGTCAGCCGTTTGGCCTTGGCCAGCTTGCCGGCAAGATCGGGATGGGCATTGAGCACGGAAAGCCGCTCGGTCTCGCTGGCGGAGCGGAAGATACGGCAGAGTGCGTTGTGCAAGCCACCGGCCGTGTCATGCGCCGGGCCCAGTTCCAGCTCATGGGCGCGTTCGGCGATCCAGGGCGAATGCTCGAACACGCCGCCGAACGTGTGAACAAACGTCTCGAACTCCATCTTGGATGGACGCAATGCCGCCGGCTTATAGGGATGGTTCTCCTGCCAGTGCCTGGCGATATCGATGCGCCGCGCCAGCCAAACCTTGTCATGCGATTTGACATAATCGACGAAGCGCTTCAGCGCCGCGACGCGGCCCGGACGCCCGACGAGGCGGCAATGCAGGCCGATGTTCATCATGCGCGGCCGGCCGGCCTTGCCCTCGGCGTAGAGCGTATCGAAACAATCTTTGAGATAGGCAAAGAACTGGTCGCCCGAATTGAACCCTTGCGGCGTGGCGAAGCGCATATCGTTGGCGTCGAGCGTGTAGGGGATGATGAGCTGCGTGCCGCCTGCGTGCTCGAACCAGTAGGGCAGTTCGTCGTCATATGTGTCCGACACGTAGTCGAAACCGCCCTCTTCCGCCACAATCCGCACCGTGTTGATCGATGTGCGGCCCGTGTACCAGCCGGTCGGTCGCTGCCCGGTCACCTCATAGTGCAGGCGGATCGCTGCTTCGAGGTCGCGACGCTCATCTTCGGCGCTGTGGTCGCGGTAGTCGATCCATTTCAGCCCGTGCGAGGCGATTTCCCAGCCGGCTTCCTGCATGGCCGAGACCTGATCGGGCGAACGGGCGAGCGCGGTGGCGACACCGTAGCAGGTGATCGGCACCTCGGCCTCGGTGAACAGCCGCAGCAGCCGCCAGAAGCCGGCGCGCGCGCCATATTCGTAGATTGATTCCATATTCCAGTGGCGCAGGCCTACCCAGGGCGTCGCGCCGACGATTTCCGACAGGAAGGCTTCCGACGCCTTGTCGCCATGCAGCACGCAGTTCTCGCCACCCTCTTCGTAGTTGACGACGAACTGCACGGCGACATGCGCACCATCGGGCCATTTCGGATCCGGCGGATTGGCTCCGTAGCCGCGCATGTCTCTGGTGTATCGCATCGTCCCTCCTGCCGGGCATGGCCCGAAGTGTGGTGAGAATATCGAAAGGACTGCCTACGCATTCCCCCGAAAATTTTTGAAAGTGTTTTTGTCGCACTCCGCTCGACCAGGACTTATGCATCGCCTTTAATTGGCGCACAATTCACTGTTGATAT
Organism: Mesorhizobium sp. M1396; assembly: GCF_040317725.1. NCBI lineage: Bacteria > Pseudomonadati > Pseudomonadota > Alphaproteobacteria > Hyphomicrobiales > Phyllobacteriaceae > Mesorhizobium > Mesorhizobium sp. M1396. The sequence continues at coordinate 29,394 of NZ_JAMYLA010000022.1, forward strand.
TTGATCGTACCGGGCCAAATTCGCTCGTACCGAAAATGGGAGGCGGCCAATGGCAGAAACGTCGAAAGCCGATGGCGGGCGTCTGACGACCCATGTCCTCGACACGGCGACCGGCAAGCCGGCGGCGGGACTGTCGATCGCGCTCTATTACCTCGAGGGCAAGGCGCGAACACATCTGAAGACTGTTGTCACCAATGCCGACGGCCGTTGCGATAAGCCGCTGCTCGCCGGCGTGGAGTTCCGCACCGGCGAATACGAACTGGTCTTCGCGGCTGGTGATTATCTGCGCCAGCAGGGAACGAAATTGCCAAACCCGGCCTTTCTCGACTTGATACCAATTCGTTTCGGCGTGGCCGAGCCGGTGCACTATCATGTGCCACTGCTCGTCTCGCCCTATGGCTATTCGACCTACAGGGGGAGCTGAAGCATGGCCAAAGTCAGCATCCGTAACGAGATCCGGTTCATTCTCAATGGCAGGGATGTCGTGCTTTCATCGGTGGCCCCTGAGGCGACCTTGCTTGATTGGCTGCGGCTCGACCGTTCGCTGCGCGGCACCAAGGAAGGCTGTGCCGAAGGCGATTGTGGGGCCTGCACCGTGTTAGTGGGCAAGCTCTCGGCTGACGGACTGGTCTATGAAAGCGTCAACGCCTGCATCCGGTTCCTTGGCTCGCTGGACGACACCCATGTCGTCACCGTCGAGCATTTGCATGGGTCGCCCGGGCAGTTGCACCCGGTGCAGCAGGCGATGGTCGATTTCCACGGTTCGCAATGCGGCTTCTGCACGCCGGGTTTCGTCATGTCGCTCTATGGCCTGTGGATGAAATCACCGGACCCGTCGAACGCTTCTATTGAAAAGGCGTTGCAGGGCAATCTCTGCCGCTGCACCGGCTACGAGGCGATCATACGCGCGGCGCATGCCATCTCCAGCTACGGCAAGGTGGCGAAGGACCCGCTGGCCGCCGAGCGCAAGGCGATCACAGCGAGGCTCGAGGCCATGCATGACGGTGCGCGGGTCGAGATCGGCGCCGGCAAGAAGCGGCTGATCGTGCCGGCCAATGTCGATGATTTCGCCACTGTGCTGGACAAGGAACCTGGCGCCACAATCGTCGCCGGCGCGACCGATGTCGGCCTGTGGGTGACCAAGCACATGAGCGATATCTCGCCGGCGATCTTCATCGGCGATCTCGACGGGCTTTGCACCATCGGCGAAGACAATGGCCTCATCACCATCGGCGCCGGCGTCACCTACACCGAAGCATTCTCGACGCTCGCCAAACGCATACCAGCGCTGGGGCCACTGTTCGATCGCATCGGTGGCGATCAGGTGCGCAACATGGGCACCATCGGCGGCAACATCGCCAACGGCTCACCGATCGGCGACATGCCGCCGCCCCTGATCGCGCTTGGCGCGCGGCTGACGCTGCGCAAGGGCAACAAGCGGCGCACGATCCCGTTGGAAACCTTCTTCATTGCCTATGGCAAGCAGGACCGGCAGCCTGGCGAATTCGTCGAAGCGGTGCACGTGCCAGTGCCGGCCAAGGGCACAAAATTCGCCGTCCACAAGATCACCAAGCGCCGCGACGAGGACATCACGGCAGCCCTCGGCGCCTTCTTCCTGACGCTGGCCGAGGATGGCACGGTCGCGGATGTGCGCATCGCCTATGGCGGCATGGCGGCGACGCCGAAGCGTGCGCCGGCCGTTGAAAAAGCGCTGCTCGGCAAGCCGTGGACAGAACAGACGGTAGAGGCGGCGATGGCCGAGTACGCGAAAGACTTTACACCGCTCACCGACATGCGCGCCTCGGCAGAGTATCGAACTCTGGCGGCGAAGAACCTGCTGCTGCGCTTCTTTGTCGAAACCACGGATACCCGGGCACCATTCCAGGTGTCACGCAACGAGGCGGCATGATGAACACCAATGGTAGTGAACAAACAGCCGAACGGTCGCGAGTAGCGTCCCCGTTCACGGGGAGAAGATGCCGGCAGTCAGATGAGGGGCGGCGCCGTCATCGATCTTTGTCTGAAAGGCTGTCAACGTCGGCGCTGCCCCTCATCCGGCCCTTCGGGCCACCTACTCCCCGTGAACGGGGAGAAGGGAAAGGGGGCGCTCAATGACCAGCCACGCTCCCAACCTCAAGGCTGAAAAGATTTCAGGTGGCGTCGCCACCGACCAGCGCCACGATTCCGCGCACAAGCATGTCAGCGGCACCGCCGTCTATATCGACGACATGCCGGAGCCGGCCGGCACGCTGCATGGCTGCCTCGGGCTTTCGGCTGCAACACATGCCACCATCACCAGCATGGATCTCTCGGCGGTGCGTACGGCGCCCGGCGTTGTCGACGTGCTGACGGCCAAGGACGTGCCGGGCGAAAACGACATCTCGCCGACCGGCCGCCACGACGAGCCGGTGCTGGCCGACGGCAAGGTGCAGTTCTACGGACAGCCGATCTTTTGCGTCATTGCCGAGACGCGCGAGCAGGCGCGTCGTGCGACAAGGCTGGCCAAGGTCGAATACAAGGAATTGCCTTTCGTCACCGACATCGGCGAGCTCGATCCGAAGAAAGACAAGTTCGTCACGCCGCCGCTGACCCTGAAGCGCGGCGATGCCGCTACAGCGATCCGTCAGGCGCCGCGCCGGCTGAAAGGAAAAATGCGCATCGGCGGCCAGGAGCATTTCTATCTCGAAGGCCATATCGCTATGGCCGTGCCCGGCGAGGACCAGGACGTCACCATTTATTCCTCGACCCAGCATCCGAGCGAAATCCAGCACATGGTCAGCCACGCGCTGGGCGTGCCGAGCAACGCCATTACGGTGGAAATCCGCCGCATGGGCGGCGGCTTCGGCGGCAAGGAGACGCAAGGCAACCAGTTTGCGGCATTGGCCGCGATCGCCGCGAAGAAGCACCATCGCGCCGTGAAAATCCGGCCCGACCGCGACGACGACATGATAGCCACCGGCAAGCGTCACGATTTCCTGGTCGACTATGAGGTCGGCTTCGACAACGAGGGCAACATCCTCGGTGTCGATTTCATGTTCGCGGCACGCTGTGGCTTTTCGTCGGACCTTTCCGGCCCGGTGACCGATCGCGCGCTGTTCCACTGCGACAACACCTATTTCTGGCCGGCGGTGCATGCGCAATCGGCACCGCTCTACACCAACACCGTGTCGAACACCGCTTTCCGTGGTTTCGGCGGCCCGCAAGGCATGGTCGGCGCCGAGCGCGTCATCGACGAGGTCGCCTTTGCGGTCGGCAAGGATCCACTCGAAATCCGCAAGAAGAATTTCTACGGCACATCCGACCGCAACATTACGCCCTACCACCAGACGGTCGAGGACAACATCATCCAGCGCATCGTCGCCGAACTGGAGGAAAGCGCCAGCTACGCACGGCGGCGGCGGGAAATATCGGCCTTCAACGCCAACAGTCGTTTCATCAAGCGGGGCCTGGCGCTGACGCCGGTCAAGTTCGGCATCTCGTTCACCGCCACGCACTACAATCAGGCCGGCGCGCTGGTGCATGTCTATACCGACGGTTCGGTGCATCTGAATCATGGTGGCACCGAGATGGGGCAGGGCCTCTACGTCAAAGTGGCGCAGGTGGTGGCGGAAGAGTTTCAGATCGACCTCGACCAGGTGAAGATCACCGCGACCACGACCGGCAAGGTACCGAACACTTCGGCCACGGCGGCGTCGTCCGGCTCCGACCTCAACGGCATGGCGGCGCGGAACGGCGCTCGCCAGATCAAGGATCGGCTGACCGATTTCGCCGCCGAAAAATATCAGGTGCCGCGCGATCAGGTGCTGTTCCTGCCCAACCGGGTGCGCATCGGCAACCAGGAAATCGCCTTCGCCGACCTCGTCAAGCAGGCTTATATGGCCCGCATCCAGCTTTCGGCGGCCGGTTTCTACAAGACGCCGAAAATCCACTGGAACCGTGACAAGGGCGAGGGGCGCCCATTCTATTATTTCGCCTATGGAGCCTCGTGCTCGGAGGTCTCGGTCGACACGCTGACCGGCGAATACATGGTCGAGCGCACCGACATTCTGCATGATTGCGGCCGCTCTCTGAACCGCGCCATCGACATCGGCCAGATCGAGGGAGGCTTCATCCAGGGCATGGGCTGGCTGACGACGGAAGAACTGTGGTGGGACGACAAAGGCCGTCTGCGCACCCACGCGCCATCGACCTACAAGATCCCGCTCGCCTCCGACCGGCCGAAGATCTTCAACGTCACCTTGGCCGACTGGCCGGAAGCCAGCGAGCCGACGATCCACCGTTCCAAGGCGGTCGGCGAGCCGCCGTTCCCGCTCGGCATGTCGGTGCTGCACGCCCTGTCGGACGCGGTGGCGAGCGTCGCCGACAACCGGATCTGTCCGCGCCTCGATGCGCCGGCGACACCGGAGCGGGTTCTGATGGCGATCGAGCGGCTGAAGTCCGAGGCCAAGGCCTGAGTCTGCGCCACGGTCGGCATGCGTGCAATTCAGGCCGAAAAACCCTATGTTTCCCGCACGGGAATGCGAATGATGAATTCGAACGTGCAAAACCTCAAAGACTTCCTTGCTGGTCAAGGCCGCATCGCTTTGGTCGAGGTCGCCGGCACGAAAGGGTCGACGCCACGCGAGAAGGGCGCCTTCATGCTCGTCTCGCAATCGGCGATTTCAGGCACGATCGGCGGCGGGCAACTTGAGTATATGGCCATCGACAAAGCCAGGCAGATGCTTTTCTCCCCCCTTGAGGGGGGTGAGGAACGATCGGCTGAAGGCCGAGAAAAAGCCAATGATTTGGCTTTTTCAGCGACGAACGCCCGGAGCCATGGCGAAGGGCAATCCGCGAAGCGGCCAGAGGGGGCACTCTCAGAAGGCACCACAAGGGCGTCGAGCACTGCCGCAACGACCCCCTCTGTCGGCTTCGCCGACATCTCCCTCTCAAGGGGGGAGAGACCCCGCGCCGCGGCGACCCCACCCGACGGCTTCGCCGCCACCCTCCCCTCAAGGGGGAGGGATATTCGCGCCACCCTCGACGTCCCGCTAGGCCCCGAGATCGGCCAATGCTGCGGCGGGCGCGTCGAAGTGCTGATCCGGCTCGTCGATGCCGCGCTCGCCGCCGACCTGGTTGCGGCCGCGGAAGCCGAGGAGGCTCATCTGCCGCATGTCTATATCTTCGGTGGCGGCCATGTCGGCCAGGCGCTGGCGTCGACGATCTCACTTCTTCCCGTGCATGGCGTCGTCATCGAAACGCGGGCCGAGGCGCTGGAAGGCATGCCGGAAACCGTGGAGATGCGGCTGACGCCGATGCCCGAGGCTGAGGTGCGAAACGCTCCCGCCGGCACCGCTTTCGCCATCCTCACCCATGATCATGCGCTGGATTTCCTGATTGTCGCCGAGGCGCTGAAACGCGACGATGCCGCCTATGTCGGCATGATTGGCTCGAAGACCAAGAAAGCGACGTTCAAGAACTGGTTCTTGAAATCGGCGGATGGCAGCGAGGCGGAATTTGCCCGCCTCGTCTCGCCGATCGGCGGCGACACCGTCAAGGACAAGCGTCCGCAAGTCATCGCGGCGCTGGCGGCGGCCGAGATCATGACGGCGCTGGTCGCCCACGCCGCAGCATCAAATGTAGGCCATCAGGTTCCGCATGACAAGGTGACGGTCGGCTAAGCTTGCGCCTCAACGCATCTCAGCCAGGCCGCTTCAAGCCCAGATGCTCGCGCAGGGTGCGGCCGTCATAATCCCTGCGGAACAGGCCGCGCCGTTGCAATTCCGGCACGACGAGCGTTGCAAACGCATCGAGTTCGCCGGGGAAATACGAGGGCATGACGTTGAAGCCGTCGGCCGCTCCGCCCTCGAACCGCGCCTGCAGCTCGTCGGCGATTTGGGCCGCTGTTCCGACGATGCGCCAATGGCCGCGCGCGCCAGCGAAATGCCGCGCCAGCTGCCGGATGGAAAGTCCGTCGCGGCGCGACTGCTCGATCACCAGCGCCTGCCGGCTCTTCATCCCCTCGCTCTCAGGCAGCTCCGGCAGCGGTCCATCGATCGGATAGCGCCAGAGATCGGAGATGCTGAGATAGCTGGACAGCAGCGCCACCCCGACATCGTCGGGGATCAGCTCCTGCAATTCTTCGTATTTTTCCTGGGCCTCCGCCTCGGTTTCCGCCACCACTGGCGCGACGCCGGGCATGATCTTGATGTCGTCCGGCTCACGCTCATAGGCCGCCAGACGCCCCTTGAGGTCGTCGTAGAAGGCCTTGGCCTCCTCGAAAGTCTGCGCCGCCGTGAACACCACATCGGCGGTGCGGGCGGCGAGGTCGCGGCCGATCTCAGAGGCGCCGGCCTGGACCATGACCGGCGCGCCTTGCGGTGAACGCGGCAGGTCGAGTGGATCCCGCACCGAAAAGCTTTGGCCGGCATGACGGGAAGTTCCATCGAGCTTGCCGCGCCAAAGCCCGGCGACCACTTCGGCGAACTCGCGCGCCCGTTCGTAGCGGTCGGCATGGGGCTTGAGGCCAGTCGAGCCGAAATTGGCGGCTTCGATGGGGCTGGCCGAGGTGACCAGGTTCCAGCCGGCACGGCCGCCGCTTAGATGATCGAGCGACAAAAAGGTCCGTGCCAGCCCATAGGGCTCGTTGTAGCTTGTCGACGCCGTGGAAACGAGGCCGATGCGGCTGGTCTGGACGGCGAGCGCCGAAAGCAGGCTGATCGGCTCGAAGCCGATCGAGCGCGACGTCTGGCTGGCGATGCCGACATTGGCTTCGCGCAGGCCGGCGGCGTCCTCGCAGAACACCATGTCGAATTTCGCCGCCTCCGCCGTGCGCGCCAGCTGGACGTAATGGTCGATGTCTATGCCCGCCGTGACATGCGCCTTTGGGTGGCGCCAGGCGGCGATGTGGTGGCCGGTCGCCCACAGGAAGGCACCGAGCTTCATCTGACGGTGCGCGCCGGTCATTGATCTTCTCCGCCGGCAAGCCCAAGATGCGAGCGCAACGTCGCGCCGCGATAGCTCTGTCGAAACAGGCCGCGCAGCCGCAGCTCCGGCAAAACCAGATCGACGAAATCGTCGAGCGCTGAGAGTTGTGCCGGCATCTGGATATTGAATCCGTCGCAGCTTTTCGAGCGGAATTCTTTTTCCATGCTGTCGGCGATGGTCGGCTTGGTGGTGCCATTGGTGAGGAGCGAGATATTCGTCAGAAGCCTCACGGCATCAGGATCGCGTCCGCAGGCGACAACGCGGCGCTTCAGGTCCTCATAGCGCGCTTTCGCGCCATCGATCGGCCCGTCGTCCAGCAGAATGACATCGGCGGCGCGGGCGGCAATATCCAGGTCGGGCTCCGACAGACCGGACAGCACCAGCACCGGCCTGTCCTGCGGCGATCTCGCGACGTTCAGCGGTCCGCGCACGGAAAAGAACTCGCCCTTGTGGTCGAGCAGGTGCATTTTTCCGGGGTCGTGGAAGCGGCCACCGCTCTTGTCGAATAGCAGCGCATCCGCATCCCAGCCCCGCCACAAGCCCTGGACGATGCCGATATACTCCTCCGTGCGCCGGCGAAAATCGTCGGACGAAAAGCCTTCGGGCCGGCTGAAATTGGCCGCCTCGCGCGGGTTCTGCGCCATGGTCGCGTTCCAGCCGGCGCGGCCATGGCTGATGATGTCGAGCGAGGCGAAACGGCGCGCCAGGTTGTAGGGCTGATGGGCAATTGTGGAGGCCGTGGCGACGAGGCCGATCCTGCTCGTTACGGTTGCCAGTGCGGCCAGCAGCGTCGTCGCTTCAAAGGGCACCGGCCTATTCGCTGCATCGCCACCGGCAGTCGGCGCGGAATCGGCGAACAGCACCATGTCCAACCCCGCAGCTTCGGCCTTTTGCACAAACTTTGCCAAGCGACCGAATGGCGGTTCGGGTGATGGATCGGCGGTCCCCGGAAACAGCGAAACGGCAAGATGCATTGTGGCGCCGTTGTCCATCGATGGTCCCTGCAAGACGAAAATCGACCTGAACTATGTTCGCCGCTTCCCGGGATGGCAACCGCTTGCGCTGGGCCAACCGCCGGTCACTTGCCGGCCAGTCCTATTTACCCGCGAGCAGATCATTGATCAGCCGCTGGCAGCGTTCGGCCATGAAGTCGAGCAGCAGCCGCACTTTTGGATCCTGCAGCTTCTTGTGCGGGTAAACGGCGGCGAACTGCACTGGCGTCGGCGGCGTGTTGCTCAGGATCACCTTCAGGCGCTGGTCGCGGATGAACGGCTCGACCTCGAAGCGCGGCTTGTTGATGATGCCGCGCCCCGACAGCGCCCAACTGGTCAGCACGTCGCCATCGTCGGTGTCGTAGGGCCCGTGCACTTCGAATTTCTGCGGGCCTGTGGGTGTCTGCAGCGTCCACACATATTCGCGCGCGCCGGAGTAGCGCAGCATCAGGCAATCGTGTTTCTTGCCGATCAGCTCCTGCGGCTCCACCGGTTCGCCGCGCGCTTCCAGATATTCCGGCGCTGCCACCAGCACGCGCTCGCATTCCATGATGCCGCGCATCCTGAGGCTGGAATCCTCGATGATGCCCAGCCGGAAGGCGACATCGATCCCTTCCTTCATGATGTCGACATTGTGGTCCGAGAGCCTCAGCCGCACCTCGATATCAGGGTATTTGTCGTGGAAATCGGGAATGCCCGAAGCCACCAGCCGGCGGCCGAGGCCCAAGGGTGCCGTGACGCGGATGGTACCGCGTGGCTGGCCGGAAAGGGCCGAGACAGCCGCTTCGGCCTCGGTGATCGCCTCCAGAACCTGCTTGGCGCCAGAATAAAAAACCGTGCCGTGTTCGGTCGGCATCAATTGCCGCGTGGTGCGGTTGAAAAGCCGCACGCCAAGGTGCTTCTCCAGCTCCTTGATGCGGTTGGAGGCGACCGCCGGTGAAATGCGCATGTCGCGCCCGGCCGCCGACAGATTGCCGAGCTCGACGACGCGGACGAAGACGGCGATGTTGTCGAGATAGGCCATACGGAGCACCTTCGCCGGTTTGCAGCGATAAGCCTAGTATTTTCCATTTTTTTTTGAAAGTCATCGTGCACCTCGCCCCTTTCCGTTTGCGCTCCAGCCCGTAAAGTCACCCAATCGGCAGGGACGACTTCAATGATGGATTTCGCGATTTTCTGGGACTGGCTGAGCTTCGCCGTGCGCTGGCTGCATGTCATCACCGGCATTGCCTGGATCGGCTCGTCGTTCTACTTCGTCGCGCTCGATCTCGGCCTGCGCCAGAGGCCGGGCATGCCTGTCGGTGCCTTCGGCGAGGAATGGCAAGTGCATGGCGGCGGCTTCTACCACATCCAGAAATACCTGGTGGCGCCGGCCGAGATGCCCGAGCACCTGACTTGGTTCAAATGGGAATCCTACGCCACCTGGCTGTCCGGCTTCGCCATGCTGTGCGTCGTCTACTATGCCGGAGCCGATCTGTTCCTGATCGATCCCAACGTTCTGCCTATGTCGGTGCCGGTCGGGATCCTGCTGTCGCTGGCTACCATCGGCGTCGGCTGGGTGGTCTATGATCTCCTCTGCCGCTCGCCGCTCGGCAAGAGCGACACCGGGCTGATGCTGGTGCTCTACTGCGTGCTGGTGTTCATCGCCTGGGGACTGACGCATTTGTTCACCGGCCGCGCCGCCTTCCTGCATCTGGGCGCCATCACCGCCACGATCATGTCGGCCAACGTCTTCATGGTCATCATCCCCAACCAGAAGATCGTCGTCGCCGACCTTATCGCGGGGCGCAAGCCCGATCCGAAATACGGCAAGATCGCCAAGCAGCGTTCCCTGCACAACAACTATCTGACGCTGCCGGTGCTGTTCCTGATGCTGTCGAACCACTATCCCCTGGCGTTCGCCACGCAGTTCAACTGGGTCATCGCCTCGCTGGTGTTCATCATCGGCGTGCTGATCCGGCATTATTTCAACAGTGTCCACGCGCGCAAGGGCAACCCACATTGGACCTGGCTGGGCGCTCTTGTCCTGTTCATCATCATCATCTGGCTGTCGACCGCGCCGAAGGTGCTGACCGGCGAACCCCGGGAATCGGCGTCGGCGCAGGTCTATGTCGCTTCGGTGCATTTCCCAGCGGTGCGCGACACCGTGCTCGGCCGCTGCTCGATGTGCCATGCGGCGGAGCCGGTCTACGAGGGCATCTATCATGCGCCGAAGGGCGTGATGCTGGATACCGACGCCGGCATCGCCAACCATGCTCGCGAGATATATCTGCAGGCCGGCCGCAGCCATGCCATGCCGCCTGCCAACGTCTCGCAGATCACCGATAAGGAACGGGCGCTGCTGGTGGCCTGGTTCGAAGGCGCAGGGAAATAGCATGATTTCGACATTTCTGCGCGGCCGCACGCTGTCCTTTGTGCGCTGGCCGCAAACCATCGACGACCATGCCGCCTGGCGCTACGAGGAGGATGGCGGCCTGCTTATCCGCGAAGGCAGGATCGTCGCCGCGGGCGCCTATGCTGACGTGGAGAAACAGGCCGGTGAAGCGGCGAAAAGAATCGACCACCGGCCGCATCTGCTGCTGCCGGGCTTCATCGATGCGCATGCGCATTTCCCGCAGATGCAGATCATCGCTTCCTATGGCGCCGAACTGCTCGACTGGCTGAACACCTACACCTTCCCGGAAGAAACCAAGTTCGCCAACGCGCAGCACGGCCGCCGCATCGCGCGGCTGTTCCTCGACGAGATGGTGCGCCACGGCACCACGACGGTCGCCGCCTATTGCTCGGTGCACAAGGCGTCAGCCGAAGCCTTCTTTGCGGAGTCGCATGACCGCAACATGCTCAACATCGCCGGCAAGGTGATGATGGACCGCAATGCGCCCGACGGCGTGCTCGACACCCCGCAATCCGGCTACGACGACACGAAAGCGCTGATCGCCGAGTGGCACGGCAAGGGGCGGCAGCTCTATGCCATCACCCCGCGCTTCGCCATCACCTCGTCGCCGGAGCAGATGGAGATGGCCGGCGTGCTGTGCCGCGAGCATCCCGACCTGCACATGCAGACGCATCTGTCGGAAAATCATGGCGAGATCGCCTTCACGCAGGAACTCTATCCGTGGTCGCGGGACTATACCGACGTCTACGAGCACTATGGGCTGTTGGGCAAAAAGAGCCTGTTCGGCCATTGCATCCATTTGTCGGAGCGCGAGGCGGATGCGCTTTCGGACTCGGGCTCGGTGGCGGTGTTCTGCCCGACTTCGAACCTGTTCCTTGGCTCCGGCCTGTTCGACTATCAGCGCTTTCGCCGCCGCGACAAGCCGGTCCGCATCGCCGCCGCCACCGATGTCGGCGGCGGCACCAACTATTCGATGCTGCGCACCATGGACGAAGGCTACAAGGTGATCGCGCTGAATGGCGAGAAGCTGAACCCGTTCCAGTCCTTCTGGCAGCTGACGCGCGGCAATGCCGAGGCGCTGTCGGTGGCGGAAAAGATCGGCACGCTGGATGCCGGCACCGACGCCGACATCGTCGTGCTCGATGCCAGGGCCACGCCTGCGATGCGGCTCAGGATGGAAACGGTCGAGACACTGGCGCAGGAATTGTTCCTGCTACAAACGCTGGGCGACGACCGCGCCGTGCGCGAGGTCTATGTGGCCGGCCGTCCGGCCAAGACTGATATTGCAATTTAGAATCCTTGCTTGACCCCACGGCAGCCATCGGTCAAAGCGTGCGGCGAAGTTGACAGGGGAACGACATGGCCGTTGCTGACGACATCGCTTTGATCAAGAGACAGGAAGAGACCCTTGTTTTTCCGGCCTTTGACGAGGCCGTCGCGTTCAAGCTCGGTTCGGCCATCCGCGACCGGGCACTGGCCGAGAACCTGCCTGTTATCGTCGATATCAGGACCTTCGACCGGCCGCTTTTCTATGCCGCGATGCCGGGCTCGAACGCTTCCAATCCCGACTGGGCGCGACGCAAGATCAATGTCGTGAAGCGGTTCCTGAAAAGCACTTATCGGATGGTGCTGGAACAGCAGCGCCCTGACCGCACCTTCAAGATCGGTGAGGGCCTCGACATCGCTGACTACGTGCTCGCCGGCGGCGGTTTTCCGGTCACGGTTGAAGGCGCCGGGGTCATTGGTGTGATCGCCGTCTCCGGCCTGCCGGAGCGCCAGGATCACGGCGTCGTCGTCGAGGCACTGTGCGATCATTTGGGCATCGACAAGCTCGGGCTGGTACTGCCCCCGGAAGAAAAATGAGCGACCCCAAATCGTTCCTCACCGCCATCTTCAACGCGGCCGTCGCCGCCGCCGATCCGGAACGAACCATCCGGGATCATTTGCCGGCCAAGCCCAAGGGCCGCACCATCGTCATTGGCGCCGGAAAAGGCTCGGCGCAGATGGCGGCGGCGTTCGAGAAGGTGTGGGACGGCCCGATCGAAGGGCTGGTCGTCACCCGCTATGGTTATGGCGCGACCTGCGAGCGTATCGAGATCATCGAAGCGGCGCATCCGGTGCCGGATGCAGCCGGGCTTGAAGCCTCGCGCCGCCTGCTCGCGAAGGTCCAGGGACTGACGGCGGACGACCTGGTCGTGGCGCTGATTTCGGGCGGCGGCTCGGCGCTGCTGCCGTCGCCGGCCGGCACCCTGACGCTGGCCGACGAGATCGCCGTCAACGAGGCGCTGCTCGCCTCCGGTGCGCCGATCGCGGCGATGAACACCATCCGCAAGCATCTTTCGACCATCAAGGGCGGTCGGCTGGCGGCTGCCGCCTGGCCGGCCAAGGTGGTGTCGCTGGTCGTTTCCGACATTCCCGGCGACAATCCGGCGCTCGTCGCCTCCGGCCCGACGGTGCCGGATACCGGCAGCCGCGCAGACGCACTGGCCTCGATATCAACCTATGGCATGAAGCTGCCGGCCTCGGTGATGGCGCATATCAATTCGCCGGCCGCCGATGCGCCAGACCCGGATGATGAACGCTTTTCGCGCAACGAGGTCCATCTGATCGCCTCGGCCGGCGTATCGCTCGAGGCAGCGGCCGCGGAAGCGAAACGACAGGGCGTCGAGGCCGTCATCCTTTCCGATGCGATCGAGGGTGAGGCGCGCGAGATCGGCGGCGTCCACGCGGCAATCGCCCGCGAAGTGACGACGCGCAACCGCCCATTTCCAAAGCCGGTGCTGATCCTGTCGGGCGGTGAAACCACTGTGACACTTCGTGCCAAGGGCAAGGGCGGCCGCAATTCGGAATTCCTGCTCGCCTTCGCCATCGGCATCAGCGGCGTCGAAGGCATTCACGCACTGGCCGCCGACACCGACGGCATCGACGGTTCGGAAGACAATGCCGGCGCCTTTGCCGACGCTTCGACCGTATCGCGCATGCGGGCAGCCGGGGTCGATGCCAAGGCCATGCTGGCCGGCAACAATGCCTGGACGGCCTTCAATGCGATTGGCGATCTTTTTGTGCCGGGCCCGACCGGCACGAATGTCAACGATCTCAGGGCGATCCTGATCAGGTAGCTTCAGGCGGCCATCAGCCGCTTCACCTTTCTGATATCGTCCAGGAACCGCTCGCGTTCGGCTTGCTTGTCCGCCGGCTCACGAATGCGCAGGATGAGGGAGGGATGGATAGTGACAAAGACGCGCAAACCGTCCTCGCGCTCGATCACCTGGCCGCGCATCTTCATTACCGGGATCGCCTTGCCCAGCAGCGACGTCGCCGCTGTCGCGCCGAGTGCCACCGCGATGTTCGGCTTGATCAGCTCGAACTCCTGGTCGATCCACCAGCGGCAGGCCTGAATCTCGCCGGCATTCGGCTTGGAATGGATGCGCCGCTTGCCTCGGGGTTCGAATTTGAAGTGCTTGACCGCGTTGGTGACGTAAACTTTCTGACGGTCGACCCCAGCGTCATCAAGGATGGCGTCGAACACCCTGCCCGCGGGCCCGACGAAAGGCTTGCCGGCGAGATCCTCCTGATCACCCGGCTGCTCGCCGACGAAGATCACCTTGGCATTGTCCGGTCCTTCGCCGAACACGGTCTGCGTCGCATGACGCCAGAGCGGGCAGCGGCGGCAGCCATTCGCGGCCTCTTGCAGTTCCGTGATCGAGCTGGCTTTAGCCTCGTCCGCTATCGGCTCCGCACGCGCTATGGAAACACGCCGGGCTGGGATCTTCGCTTCGTGCGGAAGGCCCGTGCTCGCCATCATCTTGCCTCGTCCATTTCGATATTGAAATGAACGAGATCGACGATGGTTCCTTTCCTTACACCTCGTGCAGATAGAGGTGGTAATCCAGTTCGCTGACCGTGCGCGCCACGCGCAGATATTCCGACTGCTTGATCGCCACGAAGGTCCGGTGCAGGTCTTCGCCGAGCGCGCCCTTCAGGAAGCTGGATGCTCGCGCGGCTTCGATCGCGGCGCGCCAATCGACAGGCATGGTCGTGCGCGTGACTGGCGCCTCGTAGCCGTTGCCGGTGGTTTCGGGACCAGGGTCGAGACCGTCGTCGAGCCCTTTGGTTATAGCGGCCAGCACCGTTGCCGCGATCAGATAGGGGTTGGCATCGACGCCGGATGGCCGATGCTCGATGCGCCGATTTTTCGCGTCGCCCGCCGGCACGCGCAGCGCCACCGAACGATTGTTCACGCCCCAGGTCGGCGCCACCGGCGCATAGGATTGCGAGACGAAGCGCCGCCAGGAATTGGCGTGCGGCGCAAACACCAGCATCGATTCCGCCATCGTCTGGATCAGGCCGCCAAGCCCCTGCAGCAGCGGCAGCGACCAGCTCTCGCCGCCGGCTTCGGCAAAGACGTTTCGGCCAGCCTTGTCCTGCAGCGAGACATGGAAATGCATGCCCGAGCCGGCATATTTCTCGATCGGCTTGGCCATGAAGCAGGCGGTGACGCCATGGCGGCGCGCCTGCGCCCGCACCAGGCGCTTCAGCATGACCAGGTCGTCGGCGGCCCTCATCACGTCCTTGCGGTAGTTCAGCGTCAATTCGTACTGGCCGGGCGCATATTCGGAAATCACCGTCTCGGCCGGAATGCCTTGTGCCTTGGCCGCGGCATAGATGTCGGAAAACAGCGGCTCCATGCCGTGCAGGTGATCGACGGAATAGACCTCGGTCTTGCCCGAGACGCGGCCGTCGAGCACGGCGCGCGCCGGCTGCACCTTGCCGTCGGCATCGCGCTCATTGGCAAGGAGAAAAAATTCGAGTTCGAAGGCGCCGGCCGGATAGAGACCCTTGGCCGCCAGTATGTCGACCTGCCGTGCCAGCGCCAGCCGCGGATCCGATGACATCGGCCGGCCGTCGAGCTGGTACATGGCCATCAGCAACTGGCCGCGCGGCGGGTTCGTGCCGTAGAGCGGCACCAGCGTGCCGGGGATCGGCCAAGCCCTGAGGTCGCCGTCGCCGGTCGTCCAGATCAGCCCGGTCTCGTGCACATCCTCGCCGGTGATGTCGAGGCCGAGGATCGAGATCGGCATATGTCGGCCGCCTTCGAAAATGCTCTTCAGCTCGTGCCGGCGCACGATCTTGCCGCGGCCCACGCCATTGGCGTCGGTCAGCACGATATCGAAGGCTTCGATCTCGGGATGGGCCTCGAGAAAGGCTTGCGACTCGGTGGGTGTCGAGCCCGAAGGGGAGGTCATCATGGCATTGGGGTTGTCCATCGCCGCTTGTCTCATGCCGCAAGCTTTGCCGCAACCGCGCCGAAGGCGGCAATCAGCCGGTTGACCTGGGCCCCTGAAGTCGCCGGCGAGATCAGCATCATGTTGTGGAAGGGGGCGATCAGCACGCCGCGATTGACCAGCGCGACATGGATGGCCGCCTCCAGTTCCGGCGCATGCGCCACTTCCGCCTCGGCGCCATTCCTCAAGGGGCCGGGCGCGCAGATGAACTCGACGCGCGCGCCGACGCGGGAAACATGCCAGGGCAGGCGGCAGCGGTCGATCACGCCGGTCAGCCCGGCATCGAGCCGCCGCGCCAGATGATCCATGCGGTCATAATTTTCTTCAGTCATCACCTCTTCGAGCGTGGCGCGCATCGCCGCGAACTGCAGCGGGTTGGCCGACAGCGTCGTGCCCATGCCGGAATAGCCCGGCTCCTTGGTCCTGTTGTAGGCGGCGTAGCGCGAGGCGACGTCGTCGCTCATACCCCACACACTTGCCGGCACGCCGCCGGCGATCGGCTTGCCCAGCACGAAAAAATCCGGCTCCAGTCCGTATTTCCTGGTGTAGCCGCCCGGACCGGTCGAGATCGTGTGGGTCTCGTCGATCAGAAGCAGTGTGCCGGCTTCGCGCGTCAGTCTGCGCAGCGCATCGTGGAAACCGGCATCGGCCAGCACCATGCAGGAATTAGTCAGCACCGGCTCGGCAATGACACAGGCCACGTCCTTGTCCCTGAGCGCGGCTTTCAGCGCAGCGACATCGTTGAACTCGATGACCTTGGCCGTACGGGTCAGGTCGCGGAACTCGCCGGCCAATCCCGGCCGGTTGACAGGCTTGCCGTCGATCAGCCGCACCATCGTCTCGTCGACCGAGCCGTGATAGCAGCCATTGAAGACCAGGATATTCTCCCGGCCGGTGACGGCGCGGGCGACGCGCAACGCAAAGCGGTTGGCGTCGGTCGCTGTCGTCGCGATCTGCCAGAACGGCAGGCCGAAACGCTGCCGCAGCAGCGGCCCGATCGCGAGCGCGTCTTCCGAAGGCAGCATATAGGTCAGGCCGCGTCCGGCCTGGCGGCGGATGGCGCGCGCCACCGACGTCGGCGAATGGCCGAACATCGAGCCGGTGTCGCCAAGGCAGAAATCGTCGAGCCTGATACCGTCGATATCGGTGATGGTCGCGCCCTTGGCGCTGTCGACCAGGATGGGAAACGGCGTCGGCCAGTCGTTCATCCAGTGCATCGGCACGCCGCCGAAGAAGCCGGGCAGGCCATTGCCGGCCTTGGCTTGCGACTTTGGCCGGGCCTTGCGGAAGGACGCCCCCTCGGTCTCGCGCAGTTCGGCAATGCGGTCGCGGCCGATGCCGCCGATGGCCGTCCTTGAAGTGTCGCTGTGCATGAAAACCCCTCTGGTCTGTCCCTCTTAGCCAATCCATGTCCGCATCTGCAATTGGCCGCGCATCTGTCCTGCATTGGCTCAGCCGGCATTGGCACTGCTTGACCCCGTTGGTGAAGTCAGCGCCAATACAGGCGGCAACGGGGGACAAAAATGCGGACGATCATCTGTGTGGCAATGCTTCTGTCGTCGGCCAGCGCGGCCTTCGCTTCAGGCGGCATCTGGTGCAATGTTGACGATGCGGCTGTGACGTTCGACGTCGGCGCCGGCGTCACCAGAGGCATGGGCGGCCCGACCTTCAACTTTCGCGGCGATCTCGAAATCAAGGCGAGGCCAGTTGGCGATCATCTGCGCAAGACGGTGTTCGAGGATTCCAACCTCACCCAGTACTGGCTGGACGGCAAGGAATTGCGGCTGAACATCTACCGCGAGCATCAGCTCGCGGATACCTACAACTATGTCGAGCTGACGATCCTGACCAAGACCAGCGACGAAGGCGTCTATGACGGCCAGTACACGCTCGCCGTCTATGACCATGCCGCCGACACGGACAAGGACGGCAAGACGGTCGAACTGACCGGAAAGGTCTCCTGCGGGGCCGAATGAACCTGAAATTACGCCGTGATGTCGATGACGCCGCAATCTCCGGCCGCACTGCCGAAAGCGACGCGGCGTTCTTCCTTGTCCCACATCATCGAGGTGATGGCGCCCTTGCCCGGCCGCCGCAACAGCACTTCCTTGGCGTCGGCAAAACGCACCGCCATCACCATGCCGTCATCATAGCCGACGGCGACGACATCCTGGCTCGGGTGGCAGGCGACAGCCGTCACCATGGCATTGCCGCGCGTGCCGAGTTCCAGCGGTGCCTTGCCCATCGGACCGTCCTTGCCTGAAAACGGCCAGACGATCGCCGCCGGCGCGCCGGAACTCGCCAGCCACTTGCCCTTCGCGCTCCACGACAGACTCTTGACCTTGGCGGGATAACCGCTCATGCGCATGTGCTTGCCGTCGGCGAGCTTCCAGCCGTGCAATGCGTTTTCCTGCATGGTGGTGACCAGGAAGGCGCCATCCGGCGAGAAGGTGATGCCGGTGTGGGCGCCGGCCCATTCGAGCTCCACCGGCTTGCCCTCGGCGGCCGGGAAATGCAGCGTCGCGCCATTGTAGCGGGCAACGCCGAAGCGCATGCCCTTGGGCGAGAACGCCAGCCCCTCGACCGAGCGCGGATGGACGAATTCCCGGGTCTTGCCGTCGGCGAAGCGCACGAAGGCGGTCTTGCCGGTCGCATAGGCGATGGCGCCTTGCGGTCCGGCGGCAACGCTGGTGATCCACTTCTTGGCCGCGCTTGCCAATTCCGTGGCCTCGCCGCCCGCTTTCACGGCAAACACCTTGCCGTCCTCGCCGCCGGTGACCAGCCGATCGTTGGCCGCATCGTGAAAGGCGGCGAGCAGCCCGTCATTGGCCTGCACCGTCTTGTGGCCATGGTCCAGCCGATGGATGGCGCCGTCGGCCATCGCGAAATGCGGCACGTCGCCGAGAAAGACGGCGGCGATGCAATGGCCTTCGAGATCAAGCGGGGCGACTGTGGGCATGACTATTCTATTCACCTGGACGAGATTGTAGAAACAGTCCGGGCGGCTTACTCGACGTTTGCGGTTCCGGCAACCATGAGGTTCGGCAAGTCCCGAGAGGGGATTGTCAAAGCAGTCCTTTCTCCCGCAGATCGGTTGCAAACGTCGCCAGGGGCATCACCAGGGTCAAATCCGATCCTTGGAGGGGCTCGGCGCCATAGCTGGCATACCACCTTGCCGCTCGCTCGCTCTTGGCGTCGATGATGAGCAGGATACCGCCGCCCTCGCCAGCAAGTCGCAGGCAGCGCAACGCCGCGGCAGCAAGCAACTGGCCGCCGAGCCCTTGCCCTGCGACGGCGCGGTCGGTCGCGAGCCGTGCAAGCTTGAAGCCGGAAACCTCGTGTCGGGCTAAGCCTCTCGTCATGTCTTCGGGCACGGTTTCGTAGGCGACTGCAGACGGTGCAATCGTATAGAAACCGAAGATATGCTCCGAAGCCGCGTCATCGACCGCACAGAAGGTCTTGGCTGCATTCTGATCGTGGCTCTGTCGCGCGAAACGCCGTAGAAAATCGTTCATCTGCGCGTCGCCGCAATCGAAGGAAGCCCGATCATGACGTTTCGCAATCGGTTCTTCGTGCCAGGATGGAAGCGTCACAGAGTAGCCGGCAAGGCAGCGATCGCGGCCTTGAGCTTGGCGTTTGGCTTTGGCGGGTGCTCCAACAGGTCGAGGATGCGCGAGAAATCGCGACCGGACACCTTCGTCACCTCCGCTGCTTCGATCACGGCCTGCGCTTCGGGCACGACCTTGTCGAGGATAAAGTCGGCCATATCCTTGTGCGACAGCGCTGCGGCGCGGGAGATCATCGCCTTTTGCTCAGCCGGAATGCGGATTTGGTAGCGCTCGGTCTTGTTGTCGGCTGATCTAGGCATAGGTCACTCCTCGCCGCTAATATCGTGTACACATGATATGTGTACACGAGGAGATATTCAACCCGCAATGAGCAGCGCTACGAAGAATGACCTAGGCCTGGCAGGCGTCAAAACTCTTCTTCAGCCGCTCGGCGTCGAGTTCGCGGCCGATGAACACCAGCCGGCTTTCATGCTTCTCGCCGTCCTTCCAGGCGCGCTGGTGGTCGCCCTCGATGATCATGTGGACACCCTGGATGACATAGCGCTCGTCATCGCCCTTGAGCGCGATGATGCCCTTCAGCCGCAGGATGTTGGGGCCTTCCATCTGGGTGATCTTCTCGATCCACGGGAAGAATTTCTTCGGGTCCATCTCGCCGCCGCGCAGCGACACCGACTGCACGGTCACGTCATGGATGTCGGAAGGATGCGCGTGATGGTGGTGATCGTGTCCGTCATGATCATGATGATCGTGGCCGTCATGGTCGTGGTCATGATGGTCGTGATCGTCATGCGCCTCGAGGAAATGCGGATCGTTTTCCAGTGCCCGGGACAGGTCGAACGCGCCGCGGTCGAGCACTTCGGACAAAGCGACGCCGGCTCGCGTCGTGCGATGGATCTTCGCCGCCGGATTGATGGCGCGGATCGTCGCCTCGACCTTGGCAAGCTCTTCGGGGGTGACGAGGTCGGTCTTGTTGAGCACGACGACGTCGGCGAAAGCAATCTGGTCCTCGGCTTCCCTGGAATCCTTGAGCCGCAGCGGCAGATGCTTGGCGTCGACCAGCGCCACCACCGCGTCGAGCCTGGTCTTGGAGCGCACGTCGTCGTCCATGAAGAAGGTCTGCGCCACCGGCACCGGATCGGCGAGCCCGGTGGTCTCGACCACGATGGCGTCGAAGCGGCCGGGTCGGCGCATCAGGCCCTCGACGACGCGGATCAGGTCGCCGCGCACCGTGCAGCAGACGCAGCCATTGTTCATCTCGTAGATTTCCTCGTCGGATTCCACGATCAGGTCATTGTCGATGCCGATTTCGCCGAACTCGTTGACGATGACGGCGTAGCGTTTGCCGTGGTTTTCCGACAGGATGCGGTTGAGCAGCGTCGTCTTGCCGGCGCCGAGATAGCCGGTGAGAACGGTTACGGGAATCTGCGTCTGTGCGTCGCTCATGGGTTGCCTCGAACTATCTGGGCCGCGAAAGATCCGGCCATCGAAATGAGATTGTCGGCTCCATATAGGATGTGCGCCGGGCTTTTGCACGAGGCAAACCGATGGGCCAAACAAGCTGCTGCCATTACCGAATTTTGACTGGCGAGAGCCGCTGTGACCGCCTAGATCAGGACACGGGAGGCCAATTCGAGAGGCAAGATATGTCCGGCAAGCCATCCTCCTTCCCATTGAGCCGGCGCCAGGCGCTCGGCTTGATCGCGGTCACGGCCGGCGGTGGTGCCTTCCTGCCCGCCTCCGCAATGGCCGCCCAATCTTCGGCTACCCAAGTTTCACCCTATGCCGGACTGGCTCTGTTCGAAACCGGCGCGGGCGTGTGCGTCATTACGCCTGAGGTGACCGAGGGGCCGTTCTATTTCGACCCGAAACTCGAACGTGCCGATGTCACCGAAGGCAAGAAGGGCATTGCTCTTGCTGTCCGGCTGCAGGTCGTCGACGCTGCCTGCCGCCCGCTTGCCGGCGCTCGCGTCGATATCTGGCATTGCGACGCCCAAGGTGCCTATTCGGGCTATCCTGGACAAGGTGACGGCAGGGATGTCGATACATCGGGCCAGACCTTCCTGCGCGGTTGGCAGAAGACCGATGCAAGCGGCATCGTTTCCTTCGCCACCATCTATCCCGGCTGGTATCGCGGCCGCACCACCCATATCCATTTCAAGGTTTTCCCCGACGACAGTTCGGTGATGACCGGCCAGTTGTTTTTCCCCGACGGTCTCAGCGAGCAGATATTCACCACCGTCGCACCCTACAATGACCGGCCCGGCAAGCGCGACACCTCGAACGCCAGTGACGGCATCGCCAGGCGGGCCGGACCGCTGTCGCAGGCCGCACTGCGCGAGGTGGAGGATGTCTATCAGGCGCTGATGATCGTCGCGGTGAAGCCCGGCTGAGCGGCATTCCCTCACGTACCTGCCCACGGCGAAAACTCCGGCCGCGAAAACTCGTTTGTCATCTAACTGAAATAAACATCTGGCATTAGCCACGGCGGACGCCACAATGCTTGCCGGCAAAGCTGTTTGAAGCGCCGGAATCTTTTTGATCGTCGATTGCCAACCGGCCGGCTGCCTCTATGCTACCCGCACCGGTACGGCCGAAGAGGGATGACCATGGCCAAGGCGGACAAGACTGCGACAATGAGCCGGCTGCATTCGGCGGCAAGGCTGGCAAGAACCGCGCTGGCGGCACGGCTTCTGGCGCACGGCTTCTATGCCGGCCAGGACCAGATCATGCTGTCGCTCGACCGTGAAGATGGCCAGACGCCTGGCAATCTGGCAGGACGCCTCGGCGTGCGCCCGCCCACCATTACCAAGACCATCAACCGGCTTCAGGCCCAGGGTTTCCTGGAGAAGCGCGCCTCCGAGGCCGATGCCCGCCAGGCGCATATCTTCCTCACCGACACCGGGCGCGACATCATTCACGCTATCGAGAAATCGGTGAAGAAGACGGAAAAGCAGGCGCTGAAAGGCCTCGACAAGAAGGACCAGAAGACGCTGTTCAAGCTGCTCGCCCGCATCGAGGCCAACCTCTCGAACGAAGAACTGGCGTTGATCGACGACGACGCCGAGCTGGACGACTGATCGTACGGCAGGCGTTCAAGCCGCCGCTGCGGCCGATCCACGGATCAGCGAAGACCAGCGTCCCGGCGTCATGCCGAACGCCTTCTTGAATTGTCTTATGAAATGGCTTTGGTCGCTGAAGCCGGCGTCGACGGCGATCTGCGCCAATGGTTCGCCGGCGGCGATCATCCGCCGCGCGCGCTGAAGCCGGCGCATCACCAGAAAGCGATGCGGGCTGGTCGAGAAGGCGGCGCGGAAATGCCGTGACAAGGCATAGCGGTCGAGCCCGGTGACCGCTTCCAGTTCGCCCGAACGCACCGGCCGGGCGAGGTTTTCCGTAAGATAGTCGCGCGCCAGCATAGCCGCCCGCCACGCCGTTCTGGCCATTGGCTTGGCAGGTTGGCCGGCATGCCGTGTCAGGCTTTGCATCAGTTGCGTCAGGAAGTCGTCGACGAACAATTCGTCGAGTTCCTGCTCCAGCGGCCCCAGCGCCGAAAGCAGCATTGCGCGGAAAGCCGCGTCCGTCACCACGCCATCCCCAACAAAAGGCAGCGAAGCGCCGCCAAGGCAGTCGAGCATCAACGACGGCTCCAGGTAGAGCATTCGGTAGCGCAGGCCGTCCTCGGTGCCCGCGCCGCCGTCATGCAACTCGTCGGGATGCAGCACGATGATCTGGCCGGGCAGGCTGTGGCGCGTCTCGCCGAGATAGCGAAACGTCTGCACCCCGTGCAGCGTCACGCCGATCGCATAGGTATCGTGACGATGCAGGTCGAAGGCGCTGCCATGGAACCGCGCCTCGATGCGCTCCATGCCGGCGGGGTCGGGGGCGGAGATGATGCAGTTTTCCGCCGCATCGACGCACAAACGTCCAAGACCTCTAAAGGCCTGGCTGTCTAGATCGTGAGACATCGTCTCCTTCAGTCCCGAAACCGGGGCGCAACCTCGAATGGTCTATTTTCTCATGTTCGATACGAAATTTGCAATCGTGCTCAGGCAGGATCTGCCGGTCTGGCAGAAACTCAACGTCACCGCCTTCCTGACCAGCGGCATCGCCGCGCAGTTTCCGGACATCATCGGCGAGCCCTATCGCGACCGCGCTGGCAATCTCTACAACCCGCTGTCTATCCAGCCCGTCATCGTGCTGTCCGCCGACCATGCGACGCTGGCCACCATCCACAGGCGCACGCTGGAGCGCGGCGTGACCACCTCGCTCTATGTCGAGGAGATGTTTTCGACCGGCTTCGACGCCGCCAACCGCGCCGTCTTCGCCGAGTTCGCGCCCGAAGACGCCAAGGTGGTCGGTATTGCGCTTCGCGCCGAGAAGAAGCTGGTCGACAAGATCACCAAGGGTGCCCGCATGCACGCCTAGCTTTCCGACGCATGGACCAAGCCTGTCGCCGCGTCTTGTTGTGCCAGGCGCTTTTGGCTTGCCGGGAGCCGGCAATTCCCGCAAAGGTGGGCTTCAGCCAGCTTCCCACCCGGCCTGCAAGTGAGTGCTCCCCAAAGATATCCAGAAAGCGCGACGCCCCCGGTGGCGATCCTGTGCATGCTTTCCACCTATGTCTGCTTCACCTTCCTCGACACCAGCAGCAAGTATCTCGTCCTGGCCGGCGTTTCCGTGCTGATCGTCGCCTGGGTGCGCTTTGCCGTGCATGTGGTGCTGGTCGGCACGCTGCTGCGCGGCTGGCGCCAGCCGGCGCGATTTCGCCCGGTCAATCTGCCGGCACATGTCCTGCGCGGCCTGTTCCTGTTTGGATCGACCATATTCAACGTCCTGGCGCTGCGGTCCCTGCAACTGGCCGAGACCACCTCGATCTATTTCTTCGGGCCGATGGTGATCACGGCGCTGGCCGGTCCGCTGCTTGGTGAGTGGGCCGGCTGGCGCCGCTGGCTGGCGATCCTGGCGGCCTTTGCGGGGGTTCTCATCATCACCCGGCCAGGCGTCGGGGTTTTCGGCATCGGGCATCTCTTCGCGCTCGGCTCGATGCTGTCGAACTGCTTCTACGTCATCATGACGCGCCGCATGTCGGCGACCGAGACGTCGGAGAGCCTGATCCTGTTCTCGGCGCTGGCGCCGGCGCTGCTGCTGTTGCCCTTGCTGCCGTTTTCGTTTTCGCTCCCACATGACGGCTGGCACTGGTTCGTGCTGCTCATGCTTGGCGTGTTCGGCGGCGTCGGCCACTGGCTGCTGGTTCAGGCCTACCGGCTGGCGACGACCACGGCATTGGCGCCCTATCCCTATTCCCAGATGGTGTGGATGATCATTTCCGGCTGGATCGTCTTCAAGCAGTTTCCCGACCGCTGGACGCTGGTCGGAGCCGCCATCATCGTCGCCAGCGGCCTCTACATCGTCCACCGCGAGCACCGGCTTCGGCTGCAGAGCCGCGCGGCCTCGGATGTCGAGGCGGAAGCGCTGGCAAAAAAACTTTGATTTGCCTCCGATCGGTGGCATAACGCCGCCTTTAAACAGTTTAGGTCTGAATTCAGGTCGTTCGGGGGGCGCAAGGCGCTGGCACAGAAAATCAAGCTTTCGACGATCGCGGATGCGCTCGGCGTGTCCACGGCCACGGTCTCGCTGGCGCTGCGCGACAGCCCTCTGGTTGCCGGAATCACCCGCGACCGCATCAAGGAACACGCCCGCGCCATCGGCTATATCTACAACCGCCGCGCCGCCAGCCTGCGCACCTCGCGGTCGGGCATTGTCGGCGTTGTCGTCCACGACATCATGAATCCGTTCTTCGCCGAGATCCTGCGCTCGATCGAAAGCGAGCTCGACCGCAGCCGGCAGACCTTCATCCTGTCCAACCACTATGATCAGCTCGAAAAGCAGCGCACTTTCATCGACACGCTTTTGCAGCTCGGCGCCGACGGGGTCATCATGTCGCCGGCCATCGGCACACCGGCCTCCGACATCGTGATGGCCGAGGAGAATGGCCTGCCGGCGGTGCTGATCGCGCGCACCGTCGAGGGCGCCGACGTGCCGGTCTTTCGCGGCGACGATGCCTATGGCACCGGGCTCGCCACCAACCATCTGATCTCGCTCGGCCACAAGCGCATCGCCATGATCGGCGGCACCGACCAGACCTCGACCGGCCGTGATCGTTACCAGGGCTACGTCAACGCCATGGACGCGGCCGGGCTGGAAGTCAGGCCGTCCTGGCGCATCGCCGGCCCGCGCACCAAGCAGGCCGGCTTCGAGGCAGCCGGCCAGTTCCTGGCGCTGAAGGACAGACCGACGGCTGCCTGCTGCTGGAACGACCTCGTTGCCATCGGCCTCATGAACGGCATTGCCCGCGCCGGCCTGGTACCTGGCGTCGATATCTCCGTCACCGGCTATGACGATCTCGAAGAGGCGGCGATCGCGACGCCGGCGCTGACCACCGTCTGGAACGGACAGCGCGAGGTTGGCCGCCGCGCCGCCAGCGCGCTGCTCGACAAGCTAAACGGGCAGATGGTGCGGCCCTCGCAGGAATTGATCAAGCCGGAACTGCATGTGCGTCAGTCGACCGGCAAGCCGGTGGAGCGTGCATGACCAAGGCCGAACAGCTGCAAACCGTCGCCATCCTGGTGCCGGGCGATTTCAACGATCATGCGATCGACCGCATCAACCGCACATTCAGGCGTGTCACAATCGAACGCGCCGATCCGTCCCTGGTCACCGACGAGATGCGCGGCAACGTGCGTGGCATTGCTTCGTTTGCCGGCATCAACGCGGCGATGATGGATGCCCTGCCCAATCTCGAACTCATCGCTTCCTTCGGCGTCGGCTATGATTCGGTCGATGTCGGCCATGCGGCGGCGAAAAACATCATGGTCACCAACACCCCCGATGTGCTGACCGAGGAGGTTGCCGACACCGCCATCGGGCTGCTGATCAACACTGTCCGCGACCTGCCGCGCGCCGAAACCTGGCTGCGCGACGGCAGTTGGGTGCGCAAGGGCAACTATCCGCTGAGCCGGCTGACCTTGCGCGGGCGCAGTGTGGGTATTTTTGGCATGGGCCGCATCGGGCAAGCCATCGCCCGGCGTCTGGAGGCTTTCGGCCTGCCGGTTTCCTACCACAACCGGCGCCAGGTTGAAGGCTTGAGTTATCAGTATCACCCGACGCTGAAAGGGCTTGCCGAAGCCGTCGATACCCTGATTTCGGTGGCACCTGGCGGAGCTTCGACGGAGAAGGCGGTCAATGCCGAAATCTTGTCGGCGCTTGGCGCCGACGGCGTCTTCGTCAACATCGGCCGTGGCAGCACGGTCGATGAGACGGCGCTTGCGGCATCACTCGCCAACGGCATCATCGCCGCTGCCGGCCTCGATGTCTTTGCCGACGAACCGAACGTGCCCAAGGCGTTGCTCGACGCGCCAAACACCTCGCTGTTGCCGCATGTCGGTTCGGCTTCGGGCCACACCCGCCGCGCCATGGCCGACCTGTGCGTCGACAATCTGGTGTCCTGGTTCACCGAGCGCCGCCCGCTGACGCCGGTGCCCGAGACGGCTGGGGTCAGGGCTCGTGGCTGAGCTGCGGCTGCCACACTTATTAACGTCAGCTTAACCCTTTGGAATCATTCTTTATCCTGTGCGTGTGCGTGGATGAAGAATGATGAAAGCACTTTCCGCATTGATCGCTGCCGCAGCGCTGTTTGGCGGCATTCAGCTGTTTCACGGTGGCAGCGGTGAAAGTGCCGCCGACGAAGTCGCGCCGTCCAACAGCTACAGGTTGGTCGCCAATGGCGATGAGGCGGCCTGTGCGGTCAGCCGCGGGGCCGAAATTTCGGATGGCTTGTCCCTGCTCGCCGTTGCTCCGAAATGCCGCCGGCTCTTGCCGGGCATAGAGCAGGCGAAGTTCTGGCGCGAGCAAAACGACGGCACGGTCGCCTTCAGCGCCAACGGTGTCGATGCGATCGTCACATTCGCGGCTGCCGACGGCGACGGCTATGAATCCTATGCCCCGGCCGCGCCACTTCTGTCGCTGGCGGCTACCGGTGATTCGAAATCCGGCGATTGATTATTCGGCCGCGGCCCGCGCGCCAGCCTTCGCCGCGGCGTGCAGGCGAACCGCATCGCCGAAGGCACGGAATATTTTCGTCGAGTTGCTGTCCGATTTGACCCAATATTCCGGATGCCATTGCACGCCGACGGCGAAGGCGCGGGCATCCCTGACCGACACCGCCTCGACCGTGCCGTCGCTGGCGACGGCCTCGATCTGCAGCTTCGGGCCGAGCCGGTCGACGGCTTGGCGGTGTACGGAATTGACCATGATATCACCCTCGCCGAACACACCGGCCAGGCAGCTTCCGGGCTTGATCGTCACCTTTTGCCGGATGCCGAAGCGTTCGTCCTGATTGTCGCTCACCGGCGCACGGTGATCGAGCGAACCCTCACGCTCCTGGATCTCGGTGCCGAGCGTGCCGCCCAGCGCAACGTTCATCTCCTGGATGCCGCGGCAGATGGCGAGCAGCGGCACGCCGCGCTCGATCGCCCGGCGGATCAGCGGCAGCGTCGTGGCGTCGCGCGCCGGGTCATAGGGGCCGTTGGCTTCGCTGGCATCGCCGCCATAGAGCGAAGGATGCACATTGGATTTCGAGCCGGTGACCATGACGCCGTCGACCGACGACAGAAGTTCGTCGAAGTCGAGCCGGTCGCCGAATGATGGCACAAGCACCGGGAACACGCCGGCGCCGGTGATCGCCGCTTCCAGATATTGCTGCGGGGCGGCATGCCAGGTGTAGTTGTCGAACTGACGGACGTCGGTCGATATGGCGACGAGCGGCTGATGCATTTTGGCTCTGTGTTCCATCTGGGCAAGGGGATGTCCTGCCTCTAAAATAGGCGATCCCCGGCTATTTTTCCATGCCAAGTTTCAGCGTGTCGCGTGGGCCACGAAACGGCCTGTTAGACTATAGTTGCAGGGCAGCTGGGCAGCGCCGTCAAATCGGGCCGCCGTGCTGGACTCGACTTCTTGCCCGTGTATTGTTTCGAGCGAACCGATATGGGAATCGAGGATATCCCCGAACATCGGTCTGTTGATCCGAAAGGGAGGAACTTCATGGATCGTCGTTCATTCATTCGCAAGGCCGGTGTCACCGGCGTCGGTGCCGCGGCGGCGGCGGCCACGCTGGCGGCGCCAGCAATCGCTCAGTCCAATCCCAAGGTGACGTGGCGGCTGGCATCGTCCTTCCCGAAATCGCTCGACACTATCTATGGCGGCGCCGAGGTGTTCTCCAAGATGCTGTCGGAGGCCACCGACGGCAATTTTCAGATCCAGGTCTTCGCCGCCGGCGAACTGGTGCCGGGCCTCCAGGCCGCCGACGCCACCACGGCCGGCACGGTCGAGGCCTGCCACACGGTGGCATATTATTACTGGGGCAAGGACCCGACATGGGCGCTTGGCGCGGCGGTTCCCTTCTCGCTCAACGCACGTGGCATGAATGCCTGGCACTACCACGGCGGCGGTATCGACCTGTTCAACGAGTTTCTCGCCACGCAGGGCCTTTTCGGCCTGCCGGGCGGCAACACCGGTGTGCAGATGGGCGGCTGGTTCCGCAAGGAAATCAACACGGTGGCCGACCTTTCCGGCCTCAAGATGCGCATCGGCGGCTTTGCCGGCAAGGTGGTGCAGAAGCTCGGCGTCGTGCCGCAGCAGATCGCCGGCGGCGATATCTACCCGGCGCTGGAAAAAGGCACTATCGACGCAGCCGAATGGGTCGGCCCCTATGACGACGAGAAGCTCGGCTTCTACAAGGTCGCACCCTACTACTACTATCCCGGCTGGTGGGAAGGCGGCCCGACCGTCCACCTGATGTTCAACAAGGCGAAATACGACGAGCTTTCGCCGACGTACAAGTCGCTGCTGCGCACCGCGGCACAAGCCGCCGATGCCAACATGCTGCAGAAATACGATTATTTGAACCCCGCGGCGGTCAAGCGGCTGGTGGCCGGCGGCGCGAAACTGCGCCCGTTCAGCCAGGAGATCATGGCCGCCTGTTTCGAAAAGGCCAACGAGGTCTATGCCGAAATGGAAGCCTCCAACGCCCCGTTCAAGAAGATCTGGGAATCGATCAAGGGCTTCCGCAAGGAGCACTATCTCTGGGCGCAGGTGGCCGAATACAATTACGACACCTTCATGATGGTCCAGCAACGCAACGGCAAGCTGTAGCCCTTCAACGGTTTGCGCTGGCTGAAGTCGAAGTCCGCGTCGCCCCTCATCCGCCTTCCGGCACCTTCTCCCCGTATAGTGACGGGGAGAAGAGAGCTGGCACCGGCCGCGGCGCCCCTGCAATGCGGATGATCGGCGAAATCGGCGATGAAGGCGTCCTTCTCCCCGTCACTATACGGGGAGAAGTGCCCGGCAGGGCGATGAGGGGCGGCGCGGACGCTTGTAACTAACAATCTGGGGCGGTAGCCACTCAGCTCCGGCCTGGCACCACCAGCACCTTTACCTCGCCGGGCGCCGGTGGATTGGCAATCACCGCGGCCGCGTCCTCGAGGGCCACCTGCCTGGAGATCAGCCTGTCGATCTCGATGGCACCCGATGCGATGAGTTCGGCGGCGCGGCGATGGGTGTACGGATTGAGGAAGGAACCGAGCACCCTCAGTTCCCGGAACAAAAGGTCGAAGGGCTCGAATTCCGCTTTCATGCCTTGCGGCGTCACGCCGACGATGACGACGGTGCCGCCGGCGCGGGCCAGCCGCATCGATTGCTCGACGGTCTCTCGCACGCCCGCGCATTCGAACACCACGTCGGCTCCGCCCGGCACCATGCCCGCCGGTCCGGCGATGGCTTCGATGACATCGGCGGCGGTCGGATCGACCGTCGCCGTGGCACCGAGTTCCTCGGCGAGCGCGCGCCGCGAGGCTTGCCTGGTCGACAGAATGACGGTGGTGGCCCCGGCCAGTCTAGCCAGTTGCACGGTGAGTAGGCCGATCACGCCGCCGCCCAGAACGACCACCGAGCCGCCCGGTTTGATCCCGGCAAGGTCCACGCCATGCAGACA
The DNA here is from genome assembly GCF_040317725.1 of Mesorhizobium sp. M1396. Lineage (NCBI taxonomy): Bacteria > Pseudomonadati > Pseudomonadota > Alphaproteobacteria > Hyphomicrobiales > Phyllobacteriaceae > Mesorhizobium > Mesorhizobium sp. M1396. The sequence continues at coordinate 59,645 of NZ_JAMYLA010000022.1, forward strand.
ACAACCGAGCGGCTCGCAGAATGCACCGTGCATCGGATCCAGGCCCACAGGCAGGACAAAAGCCTGCTTCTGCGGCAAGGCAAGGTATTCGGCAAGGCCGCCGTCGCGATGGATGCCGATGGCTTGCAGATTGCTGCAGAGGTTGACCCGTCCGGCATGACAATGGGCACAACGCCCGCAGGCGATGTTGGGGTCGCCGGTGACACGATCGCCAATGGCAAAGCCGGATACGGATGCTCCGATCGCCTCGACGATGCCGGAGAACTCATGGCCGGGAGTCACCGGCGTCGTGCAAGGAAATTCGCCGTGAAACAGATGCCGGTCTGTACCGCAGACGCCACAGGCTTCGACACGCACCAGAAGCTCGTCCGGCCCGATATCAGGCTTGTCGACTTCGCGCAGCGCGATGCTGCCCACCGCTTCCAGCCGAACCGCCTTCATGATCTTGCTCATGCCGGGTTCAGTTGAAGCTTGGCGGCTGCGACAGATCCGGCTGCGGTGCTGCCGGTTGGGCCGGCGCCGGTTCGCCGAAGTTCGGCGGCTGCGACAGATCATCGGGCGCGGCGGGAGCGGCTGGTGCCGTGCCGCCCGCAGATGGTGTGCCGAGCGGCGACAGGCCGGGTGCCTCCGGCACCTTGTAATCGATCGTGCCCGGATCGACGGTCGTTCCCTTGTAGTGCATCACCATTTGCGGGAAGGCGATGGTCAGCCCGATCATGATCACCTGAATACAGACGAAGGGCACCGCGCCCCAATAGATCTGTCCGGTGGTCACGGGTGCGATCTGTTTGCCGGTCAGGCGGTCGAGATAGGGCACGCGGGCGGCCACCGAACGCAGGTAGAACAGCGCGAAGCCGAAGGGCGGGTGCATGAAGCTGGTCTGCATGTTGACGCCCAGAAGCACGCCGAACCAGATCAGGTCGATGCCGAGCTTGTCGGCGGCCGGCGCCAGCAGCGGCACGATGATGAAGGCGAGCTCGAAGAAGTCGAGGAAGAAGGCGAGGAAGAAGACGAGCAGGTTGACGCCGATCAGGAAGCCGACTTCGCCGCCCGGCAGCGAGGTCAGCAGGTGTTCGACCCAGATGTGGCCGTTGACGCCGTAGAAGGTCAGCGAGAACACCCGCGCGCCGATCAGGATGAACAGCACGAAGGACGACAGCCGCGTCGTCGAGGTCAGCGCCTGCTTGACCACGTCAAGCGACAGCCGGCCCTTTGCCGCCGCCATGATCAAGGCGCCGACGGAGCCCATGGCGCCGCCCTCGGTCGGGGTGGCGATGCCGAGGAAGATGGTGCCCAGAACCAGGAAGATCAGCGCCAGCGGCGGGATCAGCACGATGATCACCTGTTGCGCGAGCCTGGACATCATGTTGAAGTTCAAGCCTTTGTCGGCAATGGCCACGATGTAGATGAAGAACACGCCGGCAGTGGCGCCGAGAATGTCGGCATTGTCGCCATGGGCCGGCGCGAGATAGCGATACGCCGCGTAGGAAACCGCTGATGTGACCGCCAGCGCCACCAGCAAGGACATCACGCCATGGCCGAGCTTGCGGGCCTCGAGCGGCAGCGCCGGCATCGAGTTCGGCCGGATGATCGACATGATCAGGATGTAGAGCATGTAGAGGCCCGTGAGCACGAGGCCCGGGATCAGCGCGCCCGCATACATGTCGCCGACCGACCGGCCGAGCTGGTCGGCGAGTACGATCAGCACCAGCGATGGCGGGATGATCTGGGCGAGCGTGCCCGACGCCGCGATGACGCCGGCCGCCACGCGCCGATCATAGCCGTAACGCAGCATGATAGGCAGCGAGATCAGGCCCATGGCAATGACGGATGCCGCCACCACGCCGGTGGTCGCCGCCAACAGCGCGCCGACGAAGATCACCGCATAGGCGAGGCCGCCGCGGATCGGCCCGAACAGCTGGCCTATCGTGTCGAGCAGATCTTCGGCCATGCCCGATCGTTCAAGCACGATGCCCATGAAGGTGAAGAACGGAATGGCCAGCAGCGTGTCGTTCGACATCACCCGGCTGCCGTAGAAATTATCCGGCAGTGCGTGCAGAAGCGGCCAGGCAAGATTGATCGATCCACCGGAATAGGGCGAGAGGAGCACACCGATGAAGAAGAACATCAAGCCGTTCGCGGCCAGCGAAAAGGCGACTGGATAGCCGATCAGCATGAACAGGATCAGCGAAGCGAACATGATCGGCGCCATGTTCTGGGCGATGAACTCCATCACGAGCGCACCTCGTCGGCCAGCGCCTTGGCTTCGAGCTCGGCCTGCTCATGCACCGATATGAAGGGATTGGGGTCGTCCATGTCGCCGCGCATGATGGCGATCTTCTTGATGATCTCGGAGATGCCTTGAAGTGCGAGCAGGAAAAAGCCGACCAGCAGGATGGCCTTGGCCGGCCAGATGATCAGCCCGCCGGAGTTGTTGGACATCTCGCCGCTGCGAAACGACAGCGACACATAGGGAACGAAATAGATCACCATCAGCGTCACGAACGGCATCAGGAAGAGGATATGGCCAAGCAGGTCGATCCAGTGCTGCATGCGGCGCGAAAACAGGCCGTAGACGACGTCGATGCGGATATGTTCGTTCTGCTTCAGCGTATAGGCGGCGGCCAGCATGAAGGCGGCGCCGAACAGATACCACTGCAGCTCGAGCCAGGCGTTCGAGGATATGTCGAACACCTTGCGGATGATGGCGTTGGCTGCGCTCACCAGGATCGCCAGCAGGATCAGCCACGAGACCCATTTGCCAATGAACTCATTCGCGCGATCGATGGTCCTGGATAGAGCGAGAAGCCCTGCCATGCATTCCTCCCTGTGTGTCGGAGGCGTGCCGGCTCCCCCTTATTGCCCGTCACGCCGCGTGGTCCAACGGTATGCCGCGCGTGGACTGACGGGTCAACAAGGATAGCGGCGGCAAAATATCATTGCACGGGAGAGCTGGGCGGATACCGGCTCTCTGCCCCCGCGTCATTCAACCAAAGTCTGATGCGGTTCAGGCGATTTTGCCGGTGTCGCGGCCGGCGCCGATCAGCACCAGGATCGCGACCAGGAACAGATACATCCACGCATCGCGCCATTCGACCGGGAAATAGCCGGCCCACAGCGATTCGGCCATGCCGAAAGCGGCCGCGCCGAGCGCCGCCCGCGGCGGCGAGAGATAGCCGCCGACCGCCGTCACGAATAGGATCTTCAGCCCGTAGACAAGGCCGGAGCCGAAGCTGACATTGCCGTAATAGAGGCCGGCCATGACGCCGGCCAGCGCGGCGCAGAAACCGCCGAACAGCACAGCATGCCGTAACACCGCGCGCACGTCGACGCCGCACATCGCGGCCGCCTTGGGATCGTCGGAGACGGCGCGCCACTGCCGGCCGAAGCTCGAACGGGCAAATGCCCAGCTGGCCAGTGCGATTGCCGCCAGCACCACCGCGCAGTCGATGAGCTGGATAAGCGTCAGCGTCGCCTTGAAGGTCGCGCCCTGCGCGAAAATGACAGGCTGTGCCAGCATCGGCGGCAGCCACAGATCGTGCGTGTCGGCCGCAATGCGGCTCGCCTCGGACAACAGCAGCAGGATGCCGAGCGTCGTCACTACGATCGCGTTGGGTGTACGGTCGGCCAATGGCTCGAAGACGCTGCGCGACAGCACGTGGCTGAGCAGCGCGGCATAGAGGAAAGCCGCGACGACGCCGAGCGCCACCGCCGCAAGCAGTGTCAGCCAAAGCACCTGATAGCCGAAGGCCGCGGTGAGGATCATCGTTTGTCCGCAAAAGGCGAACAGCGCGCCATAGGCGAGGTTGGTGCGATGCAGGATGCCGTTGGTCAGCACATAGCCGAAGGCGAGCAGCGCATAGAGCGCGCCCGAATGCAGTCCGTTCAGGACCTGCTGGAAGAAGTAGAGCATGCAAGAACCTCGGAACATGTCGCCCAAAAAAGCGAAGTGGTTTTGTGACGACGACATGCTCAAAAGGCTGCGGAGACCGCATCCTGCGGTAAGGTTTGCATCGTCGAATCTAACTTGTCAAATGCGATTTATCGGTTAGATTTCCGATATGACGGTATCCTGGACCCCGCACCGCTTCACCGGCGGCCTGCTTGCGCTCGACACGGCCAACACCGTCGTGCTGCGCGGCGATCCGCGGAGGTCTTTCGACCGCTTCGACGATCCAGCCGAGATTGCCCGCTTCGCCGATGCGGCGAGCCGCTTTCGCGCAGCCGAGCTTGGCGGCAGACCGCTGGCAGCACCGTCACCGGCGACGATTGCACCCGTCGTGCTGTCGATCCGTGAGGCGACGGACCGGCTGTTTCGTGGCGCGGTGTCGAAGGGTTCTATTTCAACCTCCGATTTGCCGGGCTTCCTCAAAGCCTGCTCCGATGGCCTGGACGGTAGCCGGACCGAGATCGGTGCGCCGGGAAGGCCGTTCGGCGATCCGGTGACGCCGATCGCCTTCGAGACGGCGCTGGCGGTTTCGGCGCTCTCGCTGCTGTGCGACGACACCGCCGCAAGGCTCAGAATTTGTCCCAACTGCACCTGGCTGTTCGTCGACAGAAGTCGCAATTCCAGCCGCCTTTGGTGCGACATGGCGGTGTGCGGCAACAGGCAGAAGGCTAGGCGTCACTATCGTCGCCGCCGCATGGCGGAAAATGAGGTCAAAAATGCCTAAGGGTCTTTCCCGTTCGATCGTCGTCGGTGCGGCACTCATTGCCGCCGTTGCGCTCGGCGCCTGCCGCGACACCGGCCGCGATACCGGTGAAGACGAAGGCAAGCTGTTCGAGATTTCCGGTAAGATATTCGTCTTCAATTACCGCCTCGCCAGGGCGACCTATGTCGTGACGCTGCGGCCGCTGAAGCCGATGGGAGATGGTCAGGTAGCGGTCGCCAGCTTCCAGGATCCCGCCGGCGGCGCGCCATTGGTGGTCGAGCAGAAGGTGTGGCCGAAGCTCGACAAGGTGACGCTGGAGAGCCCGGCGCTGACCTGCGTCGTCAAGAACAAGCCCTATGCGATCGCCATCAGCATCAAGGGAGCCGACGGTGCGGTCTTGCAGGAGATCGACACCACGCTGATGTCGACGGAAGACCAGTCGATCCTGCCCGACCGGCCGCTGGTCATCGACCAGCTCTATACGGCCAATCCCGATCTCGCCGGCCATCCCGACGGCAAGCTGCCGGGCGAGCCGAAGCCGGATTGCTCGAAGGGCACCTGACGCGTCGCTGCAGCGCCGTGCAATGCCCGCGGCGATGGTCGCCGACTGTTCGTCGTGCGTTGCCCGGCACCTGCGATTTTGTTTGACCTGCCTTGCAAGGGAAGAAAGGATGCGTCATCCGACCCCGACGTTGGCTGCCTGCCCCCGCGCGGCCTCCGCAGAGGAAATTCCTGATGACGCTGCATGACGTCGCGCTCGACGATAAGTTCGACCTCGCAAAGGAGCGCATCTTCCTGTCGGGCGCGCAGGCGGTCATCCGCATGCTCCTGATGCAGCGCGAGCGTGACCGCCGCGCCGGCTTGAACACGGCCGGTTTCGTCTCCGGCTATCGCGGCTCGCCGCTCGGCGGCCTCGACATGCAGCTGTGGAAGGCCAAGAAACAGCTCGCTCAGGCCGACATCGTCTTCCAGCCAGGCCTCAACGAGGAGCTGGCCGCCACCGCTTGCTGGGGCGCGCAGCAGACGGAGCTGCTGGGCGAGGGCACCCATGACGGCGTCTTTTCGGTCTGGTACGGCAAGGGGCCGGGCGTCGATCGCTCCGGCGATGTGTTCCGCCATGCCAATCTCGCCGGCTCGTCCAAGCATGGCGGCGTGCTCGCCCTGATGGGCGACGATCATATGGCCGAATCCTCGACGAACGCGCATGCCACCGAATTCCTGTTCGTCGACACCATGGTGCCGATCCTCAACCCGGCCGGTGTCCAGGAGGTCATCGATTACGGGCTCTACGGCTTTGCCATGTCGCGCTTTGCCGGCACCTGGGCGGCGATCAAATGCGTCAAGGACAACATCGAATCGACGGCCTCGGTCGATGCCTCGCTCGAGCGGTTGAACATCGTCGTGCCGGATTTCGACATGCCGCCCGGCGGTCTCAACATCCGCCACGAGATCGATATGCTCGGCCAGGAGGAGCGGCTGCATGAGCATAAGCGCGCCGCGGCTTCCGCCTTTATCCATGCCAACGGGCTGAACCGCATCGTCTATTCGGGCGGCCGCAACCCCAAGATCGGCATCATCACGCTGGGCAAGAGCTATCTCGACGTCCGCCAGGCGCTGGAGGACATCGGCATCGACGAGGCGGCCGCCAACCGCATCGGCGTGCGGCTGTTCAAGGTCGGCTGCCCCTGGCCGCTCGACCTGCATCACATCGCCGACTTCGCCCGCGGCCTCGACACCATCGTCGTCGTCGAGGAGAAACGCTCGCTGATCGAGGTGCAGCTGCGCGAGAGCCTTTACGGCACCGCCACGCAGCCGGTCATTGTCGGCAAGAAGGACGAGCGCGGCGACTGGCTATTCCCGGCCAAGGGCGCGCTCGACCCTAACGAGATCGCCATCGCGCTTGGCGAGAGGATCATCAGGACCATCGGTCCGTCCGAGGAGATTTCGGCGCGGGTGGCCAAGCTGCGTCAGTTCCAGGCAATGCTCGCCGACGCCACCGACATCGGCTCGCGCACGCCGTTCTTCTGTTCCGGCTGCCCGCACAATTCGTCGACCAAGGTGCCGGACGGCTCGATCGCCGGGGCCGGCATTGGTTGTCATTTCATGGCGCTGTGGATGGACCGCAACACCGTCGGGTTCACGGCCATGGGCGGCGAGGGCGCGCAATGGGTCGGCCAGGCGCCGTTCTCGAAGCGTGGCCACATCTTCCAGAATCTCGGCGACGGCACCTACAACCATTCCGGCACGCTGGCGATCCGCTTCGCGCTGTCGACCGACGCCAACATCACCTACAAGATCCTCTACAACGACGCCGTCGCCATGACCGGCGGCCAGCCGCACGAAGGCGGTCTGACCGTCGATATGATCGCCAGGCAGGTGCGGGCCGAAGGCGTCGATCGCATCGCCATCGTCACCGACGAACCCGACAAATATGCCGGTAAGGCCGAATTCCCGGCCGGCGCCACCATCCATCACCGCGACGATCTCGATCTCGTCCAGCGCGAACTGCGGGACGTCAAGGGCGTATCGGTCTTGCTCTACGACCAGACCTGCGCCGCCGAAAAACGCCGCCGCCGCAAGCGCGGCACCTTTCCCGATCCCGACAAGCGCGTCTTCATCAACGAACTTGTCTGCGAAGGCTGCGGCGATTGCGGCGTGCAGTCGAACTGCGTCTCGATCCAGCCGGTCGAGACCGAATTCGGCCGCAAGCGCAGGATCGACCAGTCGAGCTGCAACAAGGACTTCTCCTGCGTCAACGGCTTCTGCCCGTCCTTCGTCACCGTGCATGGTGCCAAGATCCGCAAGGCCGAAGGTCTTGCCGGCAAGGCCAATCCGCTCGACGGCGTGCCGACGCCCGCCGAATTCCCGCTGGGCGAGCAAGGCTGGGCAGCGATCATCGATGGCGTCGGCGGCACCGGTGTCGTCACTGTCGGTGCCGTGCTCGGCATGGCCGCCCATCTCGAGGACAAGGGTTGCGGCATGATCGACATGGCCGGTCTTGCCCAGAAGGGCGGTTCGGTGTTCACCCATGTCCGTATCGCCCGTACTCCGGACGACATCCATGCCATCCGCGTTTCGGCGGGGAAGGCCGATCTCGTGCTTGGCTGCGATCTCGTCGTGTCGGGCGCCAAGAAGGTGCTGACCGCGGTGCGCGAGGGCCATACCATCTTCCTCGCCAACACCGCCGAGATCATGCCCGGCGAATTTGCCCGTTCGGCCGATTTCTCGTTGCCGACAGAGCGCCTGAAGAAGGCGATCCGCACCGCTGCCGGGGACGACAAGGCGCATTTCTTCGACGCCACCCGCACCGCCACGGCACTGTTCGGCAACTCGCTCGGCGCCAACATGTTCATGCTCGGTTTTGCCTTCCAGCATGGCGGCTTGCCGCTCTCAGCCGAAGCCGTCGAGAAGGCGATCGAGCTCAATGGCGAAGCCGTGGCGATGAACATCGCCGCCTTCCGCTGGGGCCGTCGTGCCGCCCACCAGCCGGATTTCGTACGAGGCCTTGTCGCCCAGCCGGGCCCAACCGTCGCTGGAAAGACCGGCAAGGCCGCCGATGTCGCCGAGACCTTGGACGACATCATTGCCCGTCGCGTGGCATTCCTGACCGCCTATCAGAACGGCGCCTATGGCAGGCGTTATGCCAAAAGACTGGCCCTATTGCGCGCCGCAGAAGCGAAGGCCGTGCCCGGTTCGACCGCGGTGTCGGAAGCCGCCGCCAGGAACCTGTTCAAGCTGATGGCGATCAAGGACGAGTACGAGGTGGCGCGGCTCTATGCCGACGGCTCGTTCGCCGCCGAATTGCGCAAGCAGTTCCAGAGCTACGAAAAGCTCGAATTCCATCTCGCACCGCCGATCATGGGCCGCCGCGGCAGTGACGGCAAACCGAGGAAATCGAGCTTCGGCCCCTGGATGATGAAGGGATTTCGCCTGCTGGCAGCGATGAAGGGCCTGCGCGGCACCGCCTTCGACCCGTTCGGCTACACCGCCGAGCGGCGCATGGAGCGGCAGCTCCTGGCACAGTTCGAGGCGGATCTGGAACTCATCGTCAAATCGCTGGCGCCGGCCAGGGTCGATGCCGCGGTGGCCCTTGCCTCGGTGCCCAGCCTCATTCGCGGCTATGGCCATGTCCGGCAGGCCAGCGCCGAGAAGGCAGCCGGGGAGCGCTCCCGGTTGCTCCAGCGCCTCGCAAACGCACCGGCGGGGGCGGCACTTCAGGCCGCCGAGTGAAGGCCTTGTTTACCTGAAGCTTGATTTTCCGGTCTGTCCTGCATTTGCGCTCCTTCGGCAACCGGGCCAAAGCCACTGTTCTAAGCCTTTCTTAAGGCGGATGTGGGATGACGAGGCCTAGCGTTGGGCCGACGATATGGGCAGAACAAAGACCGAAAACATCCCGGCGGATGTTTATATCCAGTTTGTGCGGTCGTTGTTCGACAACGCTCACATGCTGGTGATTGGCGGCGTGTGCTACTGGATCCTCGGATTCATGATCTACTTGCGCACGCACAATTCATTGTTCCTGGCTTTCTCTTTTAGTCTGCTGTCCATCAGCCTTTTCCGCTACTTCGGCATTCGCGACTTCCGGAAGGCGGGCGGTGTAATAGCCAATGTCCAAGAGGCGCGGCGGTGGGAGCGCAATTATATCCTCAAGGGCAGCCTGCAGGGCCTCGGCCTGGGCGCGCTGTGCTTCATATCGATCTATGTCTATCCCGATCCCTTTGCCGAACTGGCCGCGACGTCGCTGGCCATCGCAACCTTGGTGACGGTTGTTGGCCGGAACTACGGATCTCCGCTCATGGTGCGGATTTTTTCCGTGACCTTCATTGGTCCGGCAGCACTTGCACTCTTGCTGCGCATGGATATCCCCTCGGTCGTTCTGGGGCTGATGATCATCCCCTTGACGTTTATCACGATCAACAGCGCCGACCACGTCCGCGACGTGCTTTTCTCGGCGGTCATCGGCCACAAGGAAGCAAAGAAGCTCGCGCACAGGTTCGATCGCGCCCTAAACACCATGTCACACGGCCTGGTCATGCTAGGCCCCAACGGCCGCGTGGCGGTAGCCAATGCCGAAGCCGCCCATCTGATGTCGCTCAAGTCCGGGGATGCGCTGCTTGGGCGGTCCATCCACGGTCTTTTGATGCGTGGCGTCGCCGCCGGCATGTTGGCACCGAAGGATTGCCGCTACATCGAGGCCCAATTGACGCGCGCGCTGCGCGAGGGCCGCGACCGCAAGGTGCTGGTTTCCCTCGCCAACGGCCAGCACTATGAATTCTCGGCTCGCGAAGGCAGCCAGGAGCTGGGCGTCATCACCTTCGAGGACGTGACGGCGCGCGTCGAGGCGGAAGACAAGATCCGCTTCATGGCGCGTTACGACAATCTTACCGGCCTGCCCAACCGTGCCTATTTCCACGAGTTGATCGGCGAGGCCATGGCGTCCGGCGATCGCGACCGGCTCTGCGGCCTGGCGGTACTCGACCTCGACGATTTCAAGAGCGTCAACGACACGCTCGGCCATCCGATCGGCGACGGCTTGATCTACGCCGTTGCCGAGCGGCTTGCCGCCATTGCCGGGCAAGGCATCACGGTCAGTCGTTTCGGCGGCGACGAGTTCATGATCTTCTTCGACCGCGTCGAGGATGAGAGCCATCTGACCAGCCAGCTCGACGAGATTTTCGCCGGCCTGCAAGGAGAAGTCGACGTCGCCGGTCACGGCCTGCGGGTCCAGGCCAGCGGCGGCGCCGTGCTGTCGCGGGTGAAGGATACCGATGTCGACGCCATGATCGTCAAGGCGGACCTGGCGCTCTACAAGGCCAAGGAACTCGGCAAGAACGGCTGGCGGCTGTTCGAGGCGGCAATGGACGCCGCGTTCCGCAACCGTCAGCTGATGAAGGCGGATCTGCGCAGCGCGGTGGAAAGCAAGGAATTGCGGGTAGTCTACCAGCCGATCGTGGCAATGAACACGATGCGCATCGCCGGTTGCGAGGCGCTGTGCCGCTGGGACCATCCCGATCTCGGGCCGATCTCGCCCAGCATCTTCATTCCGCTGGCCGAGGAAATGGGCATCATTTCCGAGATCAGCACCTTCGTGCTGCAGGCAGCCTGTACCGAATGCGCCAAATGGCCCGACCAGACCAGCGTCTCCGTCAATCTCTCCGCCAAGGATTTCCGCAGCCGCGATGTCATCCAGAAGGTTCGCGACGCGCTGGCGAGCTCCGGCCTCGCCGCTGGCCGGCTGGAAATCGAGGTCACCGAAACGGCGCTGCTCGACGACAAGTCGCTGACACGCCAGTACATCGAGGAATTGAAGCAGATTGGCGTGCGCATCGCGCTCGACGATTTCGGCACGGGCTATTCGAGCCTGAGCTATCTGCATAAGCTGCCGCTCGACAAGATCAAAATCGACCGCTCGTTCCTGATGGACGTCACCCAGAACCCGCGTTCATTGGAACTGCTCAAGGGCATCGTCAACCTGTCGCGGCCGCTGGGACTTTCCGTGACCGTCGAAGGCGTCGAGACCTTCGAGCAACTCAAGATCCTGGCCTCGCAGGTCAAACCCGATCTCGTGCAGGGCTTCCTGTTCGGTGCCGCGCTCAGTGCGTCGGGTATCGAGACGATGTCGAATGTCACTTGGCCCTTCGCCGCTGACCTGCGTCTCATTGGCAAACGGACAGCCATTTAGCGCCGTGACCGACAGCGAGCGTTGGTTTGGCTCACGCACCTTTATTGATGGGGTGCGATGCCTTGGAGGCAATGATCCAAATCCTTCTCGGGGCGTAATCCCCACTAAGACATTCTCAAATGGGCGGGTCCGCCTGTTAAGGTTAACAGAAGGTAAATCAACAACATCTAAATTTCAGCTTGTGTCTCACTTCCACTCGAATAGCTTGTCCGTAGGCGGAATTTCGAGGACAGATGATGGATGCTGCAAGGGGTGCAAGGAATGCGCCGGGCGCGATCAGCGCGGCCGGGGATTCGATGCTGAACCGATCGATCATGCAACAGCTGGAGCATGTCGATTATCGCCTCATTACCGGAGGCGAGGATCTGGAGGCGATTTACCGGCTTCGCTATAAATCCTACCTGCGCTCTGGCATGTGCGGCCCAATCGCCAGCGGAATGTTCGAGGACCGTTGGGACGATCTGCCCAATTCCTACCGGTTCGGTGTCTATTGCTATGGCGAATTGGTCAGCACGATCCGCTTCCATTACATTTCCAGCGAGCACCCGCATTCGCCCTCCGTCGATGCCTATCCGGAAGTGCTGATCGAGCGACTTGCCCGCGGAGAAACCTTCATAGACGGAACCCGCTTCGCAACCGATCCCGACAGTGCACCGGCGCCCGGAGTGTTGCCTTTCCTGACACTCAGGCTTGCCATGGTGGCCTCGCGCTACTTTGGCCAGAACTCGGTCCTTACGCCGGTCAAGATCGAGCATTCCAATTTTTATTCCCGTTACTTCAATGCCGTGCAGAGGACCGAGGGAAAAGTATTTCCGGGCGTTCTTGCCCCGATCGCTCTGTTCGAAATCCCCGCCGGCGAGAATATGCGACTGACGCTCGAACGGTTCCCATTCTTCAGGTCGACGTCGACGGAACAGCGGCTGATGTTTGCCAATCCGGCCATCAACGGACTGACACCCCTGTCCATCGTGCCGACAGCGAAATATTATCGCGACGCCGCCTGAGGCTTCCGATTTTTGCGGAGCGTCTGGAGCTTTCCAGCCGGATAGGCGTTCTGATGGTGGCAGCGTTTTGACGCTCGGCATCTGCATTTCGATGGATCTCCCAGAAGGAACCCGACATGACCATTTCCACGCTTGCGCTCACCCCGCTCATCTCGCTGATCGCCGGCGTGCTGATCCTCGTCATGCCAAGGCTGTTGAACTACATCGTCGCGCTCTATCTGATTGTCGTCGGACTGCTCGGGCTTTTCCCGCACCTTGCCGGCTGACAGCGCCACTTGAGGCAGCGCAAACCGTCCGCTTCGCCCCCCTTTCTGAGCATCTTCGCATCAGGCGCCCGAATCCGGGGTCGGGCTCCGGCGTCATGTCGGCAGCCGGCTTCAAATTTCCGTTGAGGCAGTTGTCGCTGCGATGCGGCAATAGCGCCATTGCTCTCGGCCCGGCTTTTCGCTATGTGCCTGAAAGATGTCTTCGAAGGGGTATTCCTATGGCTGATCACTCGCCGACCGGTCCTGTCGAACTGGGCGCGAAGATGGACTATGCCGAGCATGACCGCACCTATGCGGGCTTCCTCATGCTGGCCAAATACGGATCACTTTTCTGCGGAGCCCTGCTCCTGGCGATGGCCTTCGGCTTCTTCGCGGGCGGCTTCTTCTCGGCGACCATCCTGTTCGTGCTGATTATGGCCGTCGGCGCCTTTATCCTCCGATAGATTTTCCGACACCTTGTCCACGCCGCCGCCGCGAGGCCGGCCGGCATCTTGCGGGAACGAGCTTCCCGCCGAAAGGATCATGCGGTGGGACAGACGGTATTCATCCCTCGTGAACTCGATGCCAACGAGCCGCGCGTCGCGGCCTCGCCCGATACGGTGAAACGGCTGGCGGCGCTGGGCTTCGAAATCGTCGTCGAGACCGGTGCCGGCACCCGGTCGCGCATCCCCGACGAGGAATTCGCCAAGGCCGGTGCCGCCGTCGGCAAGGTTTCGGATGTCGCCAAGGCCGATGTCGTGCTGAAGGTGCGTCGGCCGACGGATGTCGAGCTGAAGAGCTACAAGCCGGGCACAGCAGTCATCGCCATCATGGATCCCTATGGCAACGACGCCGCCGTTGCAGCCCTGGCCAAGGCCGGCGTCACCGCTTTCTCGATGGAATTCATGCCGCGTATCACCCGGGCGCAGTCGATGGATGTTCTGTCCTCGCAGGCCAACCTGGCCGGCTACCAGGCGGTGATCGACGGCGCTTCGGAATATGACCGGGCGCTGCCGATGATGATGACCGCGGCCGGCACGGTGCCGGCGGCAAAGGTCTTCGTCATGGGCGTCGGTGTTGCCGGCCTGCAGGCGATCGCCACCGCGCGTCGGCTTGGCGCAGTCGTCACCGCCACCGACGTTCGCCCCGCCGCCAAGGAACAGGTCGCCTCGCTCGGCGCGAAGTTCCTCGCGGTCGAGGACGAGGAGTTCAAGGCTGCCGAGACGGCCGGCGGCTACGCCAAGGAAATGTCGAAGGAATACCAGGCCAAGCAGGCGGCCCTCACCGCCGAGCATATCGCCAAGCAGGATATCGTCATCACCACGGCGCTTATCCCCGGCCGTCCGGCGCCGAAGCTGGTCTCGGCGGCGATGGTTGCCTCGATGAAGCCGGGCTCGGTGCTCGTCGACCTGGCGCTCGAGCGCGGCGGCAATGTCGAGGGCGCCGTGTCAGGCCAGGTCGTCACCACGGTCAACAACGTCAAGATCGTCGGCCATCTCAATGTGCCCGGCCGCATCGCGGCGTCGGCATCGCTGCTTTACGCCAGGAACCTGTTCGCCTTCCTCGAGACGCTGGTCGACAAGACGACCAAGACGCTTGCCATCAATCGAGACGACGACCTGGTCAAGGCGACGATGCTGACCGATGGCGGCAAGGTGGTTCATCCGGCCTTCGCCAAGGCCGACCAGCAGCCGCCAAAGGGCCAATATGTCGAGCCGGCGGCAATTACGGCCAAGACCATGGTCGCCGACGCTTCGGCCAAACCGAAGAAGGCCGCTCCCAAGAAGGCAGCCGCGTCCAAGTCGCCTTCGTCGAAGTCGAAAGGCATTGCGTGATGGATCAGACCCTGCAGAAAGCCCTCGATCAGCTCGACCAGGCCTCCGCCGCCGTTCGGCTGGCGGTGCACAATATGGCGACCGCGCCCGGTGGCGCCGAGGCGGCGGGTGATGCCGCGCACGCTTTGTCCGGCGGCGCCATCGATCCCTTCGTCTTCCGATTCGCCATTTTCGTGCTGGCGATCTTCGTCGGCTATTATGTCGTCTGGTCGGTGACCCCCGCTTTGCACACGCCGCTGATGGCCGTCACCAACGCCATCTCCTCGGTCATCGTCGTCGGCGCATTGCTTGCCGTCGGCATCGCGGCCTCCGGCATCGCCGCGGGCTTCGGCTTCGTCGCCTTGATGCTGGTTTCGGTCAACATCTTCGGCGGCTTCCTCGTCACCCAGCGCATGCTGGCCATGTACAAGAAGAAGGACAAGTAGAGCGCCATGAACGCCAACTTCGCGTCCTTCCTCTACCTTGTTTCCGGCGTCCTGTTCATCATGGCGCTGCGCGGGCTGTCGCACCCGACCACCAGCCGCCAGGGCAACCTCTACGGCATGATCGGCATGGGCATTGCCATCGCCACCACGCTGGCGCTGGCGACCCCTTCGGCCGGACGCTTCGGCCTGATCGTGCTTGGTCTTGCCCTTGGCGGCGGTGTCGGCGCCGTCACCGCGCGCCGCATCGCCATGACCTCGATGCCGCAGCTGGTCGCCGCCTTCCACTCGCTCGTCGGCCTTGCCGCCGTGATGGTGGCGGCCGCGGCGATCTATGCGCCTGAGAGTTTCGGCATCGGCACGGTCGCCGACATTCACGCCCAGGCGCTGATCGAGATGAGCCTCGGCGTCGCCATCGGCGCCATCACCTTCACCGGCTCGGTCATCGCCTTCCTCAAGCTCGATGGCCGCATGTCGGGCAAGCCGATCATGATCGGCGGCCGCCACTTCATCAACGCGGCGCTTGGCGTGGCACTCATCGTGCTGATCGTGCTCCTGGTCACCACGGAATCGAAGCTGGTGTTCTGGCTGATCGTCGTGGCCTCGCTCGTCCTGGGGGTCCTTCTCATCATCCCGATCGGCGGCGCCGACATGCCGGTCGTCGTCTCGATGCTGAACTCCTATTCCGGCTGGGCGGCGGCGGCCCTCGGCTTCACGCTCGGCAATCTGGCACTGATCATCACCGGCGCGCTGGTCGGCTCGTCCGGCGCGATCCTGTCCTACATCATGTGCAAGGGCATGAACCGAAGCTTCATCTCGGTCATCCTCGGCGGCTTCGGTGGCGAGACCGCAGCAGTTGCAGATGACGGCATCGAGCGCACGGTCAAGCAGGGATCGGCCGACGACGCCGCCTACCTGATGATGAACGCGCAGAAGGTCATTATCGTGCCGGGTTACGGCATGGCGGTCGCCCAGGCCCAGCACGCGCTGCGCGAAATGGCCGACAAGCTCAAGGCCAATGGCGTCGACGTGAAGTACGCCATTCATCCGGTCGCCGGCCGCATGCCTGGCCACATGAACGTGCTGCTCGCCGAAGCCAATGTGCCCTACGACGAAGTGTTCGAGCTCGAGGACATCAACTCCGAATTCGCGCAGGCGGACGTCGCCTATGTCATCGGCGCCAACGACGTCACCAACCCGTCGGCGCGTGACGACAAGTCGTCGCCGATCTACGGCATGCCGATCCTCGACGTCGACAAGGCCCGCACATGCCTGTTCGTCAAGCGCTCGCTCGGTTCCGGCTACGCCGGCATCGACAACACGCTGTTCTACAAGGACGGCACCATGATGCTGCTCGGCGATGCCAAGAAGATGACCGAGGAGATCGTCAAGGCGATGGATCACTGATCAGGAATCAGCACCGAGACACGCCAAGGAACGCCCGGCTCGCGCCGGGCTTTTTCTTGGCTTGACGGCGTTTTCCAGGCTACGATGACGAAATCCCGTCTCGCTGGCGGGATTGTCGTCAACGGAGACGTTGGTGCCCGACCCCATCGCATCGCCGCCCACCGGGAAAGCGCCGCGCAAGCCCAGTCAGGCGGTGGTGATCGTGCATGGCATGGGCGAACAGCGGCCGATGGATACGCTGCGCGGCTTTGTCCAGGCTGTCTGGAGCCACGACCCCGCCCGCGCGCCGTTCTATGCCCATGTCGCCGATCCGGCCGACCCCGCCGGCGCGAAGATCAACCGGAGCTGGATCACACCCGACAGCCGGACCAATTCATACGAACTTCGCCGCATCACCACGCCCTACGACGTCGATGGCCGCCGCACCGATTTCTACGAGCTGTACTGGGCCGACATCACGCAGGGCACGACGCGGGGCCGGCTTGCCGCCTGGGTGACGAATCTGCTGTGGCGCAAGCCCACCGACATTCCGCGCGACGCCCGCAAGCTCTATCTCGTCACGCTTCTTGCCGTCATCGTCGTCCTGTGCGCGGCGCTCGCGCTCGCGACGTCGGTTTGGCAGCAGTATATCTCCTTGGCCGCCGGCCTGCTCGTCACCATCCTGGCCTCATTCATCATCTGGGCGGTGGACCGGTTTGGTCTTCCCTATTTCGGCGATGTCGCGGCCTATGTGCGCGCGGAAGCAGCGACGGTCGAGAAGCGGGCGCTGATCCGCGACCGCGGCCTGCGGCTGCTGAAACGTCTCATGATGGACGATGCCTACGACCGGATCGTGCTGGTGTCGCACAGCCTTGGATCGATGATCGCCTATGATCTCCTGCAGATATTATGGGCCGATTTCAGACCCCGAGAACTGGAGCCCATCCGCGACAAGACGAAACTGAAGGCCATCCACGCCATCGACAAGGCCACGCTTATTGCCGACGGTTCGGCATGGCCTGACAGGCTGGACGACCTCGCCGGCTTCCGGCGCGACCAATGGGAGCTCTACCGACAACTGCGCACTGGCGATGCCGACCATCCGTTGCCATGGAAGATCAGCGATTTCATCACGCTAGGCAGTCCGCTGACCCACAGCGAGTTTCTGGTGACGCATGATCTCGCCGAATTCAGGCGCGGTATCGCCGAGCGGCTGTTCTCGGCATGCCCGCCGATCGCTGACACGGCAGCCGGCGGGACCGTGCTTTATCCGGAAGGGCGCAGCCGTTCAGGCAAACCACGGCGGGCGGTGCATCATGGCGCGGTGTTCGCCGCGACGCGGTGGACCAACATCTTCGATCGCAGCAATGGCTGGCTGACGGGTGATCCGATCTCCGGGCCGATGGCTGAGAATTTCGGCCCGGGCGTAGAGAATATCCAGGTCGAACTGCGCGGCTACCGCGGCCGCATCTTCACCCACACGCTCTATTGGTCGTTGGCAGCGACCGGTGTCGAGGTCACCGCGCCGGCCGGCGTTGCGCCGCGCTCGCATCTGGAGGTGTTGCGCGACGCTGTCGACCTCGGCCGCAAACTGGAGTGAGCTAGGCGGCTCCGGAGGCGAGCCCGCAAGCGTAGAAGCGGATCGGGGCTCAGATATCCAGGTTGGCGACCGACAGCGCGTTGTCCTGGATGAATTCGCGCCTGGGTTCGACCTCGTCGCCCATCAGCCGCGAGAACAGACTGTCAGCGTCGGTCGCGTCGTTGACCTTGACCTGCAGCAGCGAGCGCACGTTCGGGTCGAGCGTGGTTTCCCACAGCTGTTCGGCGTTCATCTCGCCGAGACCCTTGTAGCGTTGCATGGTCAGGCCCTTGCGGCCGGTCGCAAAGACGGCGTTGAGCAGAGCCAGCGGCCCCGAGATGGTTTCGGAGACATCCTTGCGGCGCAGCACCGGCGGCGACCCGTAGACGTCGCTGAGACGCTGTGCGTAGCGGTCGAGCTGGCGTGCATCGGCCGAGTTGATCAGCGCCAGATCGAGATGCGCGTATTCCTTGACGCTGCGCACCGTGCGCTCGAACACATAGCCACCGACGCCTTCATTCGAGGTCGACATACGGCCGGTCCAGCCGCGCTCGGTATCCTCGGCGATGATGTCGAGGCGTTTTGCAATCCGCTCCGCCATGGCGTTGGCGCGGCCAAGATCGGTGAAGACGTCCGGGTTGAGCCCGCCGGCGATCGCCGCCTGTTCGACCACGCCTCTGTTGTAGCGTGTGTGCAGGCCGTTGATCAGCTGACGCACGGCCAGCGCGTCGTCGATGGCACCGCGCAAATCCTGCCCGGCACGAACCTCGCCCGATCCGAGCGAAAGCGATGCTTCTTCCAGCCCCGAGCCGATCAGGAATTCCTCGAAGGCGCTCTCGTCCTTGATGTATTGCGAACTCTTGCCGCGCGTCACTTTGTAGAGCGGCGGCTGGGCTATATAGAGATGGCCGCGCTCGATCAGCTCCGGCATCTGCCGGAAGAAGAAGGTGAGCAGCAAGGTGCGGATGTGGGCGCCGTCGACGTCGGCGTCGGTCATCAGGATGATCTTGTGGTAGCGCAGCTTGTCGGCGTTGAACTCGTCCTTGCCGATCGAGGTGCCGAGCGCGGTGATCAGCGTGCCGATCATGTCGGAGCCGAGCATGCGGTCGAAGCGCGCCCGTTCGACATTGAGGATCTTGCCGCGCAACGGCAGGATCGCCTGGTTCTGGCGCGACCGGCCACCCTTGGCCGAGCCGCCGGCGGAATCACCCTCGACGATGAAGATTTCGGATTTCGCCGGGTCGCGTTCCTGGCAGTCGGCCAGCTTGCCGGGCAGGGAAGTAACGCCGAGCGAGCTCTTGCGGGTGATGTCGCGCGCCTTGCGTGCCGCTTCACGTGCCGCCGCCGCCTGGATCACCTTGTCGACCACCACCTTGCCCTCTGCAGGGTGCTCCTCCAGCCAGGTGCCGAGCGCTTCGTTGACCAAGCCTTCGACGACGGGCCGGACTTCCGAGGAAACCAGCTTGTCCTTGGTCTGCGAGGAGAATTTCGGATCGGGAACCTTGACCGAAAGCACCGCCGTCAGGCCTTCGCGGCAGTCATCGCCGATCAGCGAGACTTTTTCCTTCTTGGTCAGGCCCGAGGATTCGCCATAGCCGGTGATCTGGCGCGTCAGTGCGCCGCGGAAGCCGGCCAGATGGGTGCCGCCGTCGCGTTGTGGGATATTGTTGGTGAAAGCCAGCACGTTCTCGTGGTAGCTGTCGTTCCACCACATCGCCACTTCGACGGTTATCCCGTCGCGCTCGGCCTTGATGGCGATCGGCTTGTCGATCAGCGGCTTCTTGACCCGGTCGAGATATTTGACGAATTCTTCCAGCCCGCCATCATAGTGCAGTTCATGGCGCACGACGTCGGCGTGACGGGCATCTGTCAGGACGATGCGCACGCCGGAATTGAGGAAAGCAAGCTCACGCAGCCGGTGTTCCAGCGTCCCGAAGTCGAATTCGACCATGGTGAAGGTCTCGGTCGACGGGAAGAAGGTGATCTCGCTGCCGCTGCGCCCTTCATAGGTGCCCGGCTGCTTGTCCTGTTTATAGCTGCCTGTCGCCTTCAGCGGCGCGTCGGCATTGCCATGCGTGAAGCTCATCTCGAAGATCTGGCCGTTACGGCGGATTTTCAGTTTCAACCAGGCCGAAAGCGCATTGACCACCGAGACGCCGACGCCATGCAGGCCGCCCGAGACCTTGTAGGAATTCTGGTCGAACTTGCCGCCGGCATGCAGCTGAGTCATGATCACTTCAGCCGCCGAAATGCCTTCTCCGGTGTGGATATCGGTCGGAATGCCGCGCCCATTGTCGATCACGGTGACCGAACCGTCGGGGTTCAGCGTCACGGTGACGAGGTCGGCGTGACCGGCCAGCGCCTCGTCGATCGCATTGTCGACCACCTCATAGACCATGTGATGCAGGCCAGAACCGTCGTCGGTGTCGCCGATATACATGCCGGGGCGTTTGCGCACGGCATCCAACCCCTTCAAAACCTTGATGGAATCGGCGCCGTATTCGGCTTCAGCGCCGTTGATGTTGTCGATCTGATCGCTCATGAAAACCTGTTGTCTGGATGCCGCTCGCACGGCGCGAAAAATCGGCCCCGAATCGCGCCTCTAATATCCATTAGATATAGGCGCTAAAGGCGGTTTTTCCAAGGTTTGCAGGCATTTCCCCGGGGACGGGCCGGCTGTCCATGACGCGCTCTCTCCAGGCCTTATCTGGCCTTGGCCAGCCGGTCCCTGAGAAACTTGATTATGAACTTGTATCGCGGCGCCAGCCGCCCAGTGCGATCAAGTTCCAGCGTCATGTCGAGCGCCTGGGAAAGCACCGCCTTGGGGTTCTTGGCGACCTGAGCATAGTCGATCATGGCCACCACGAGGTCGCGCTGCCAGGTGGCATTGTTGGGGTCGGACTGGGCAAGCTGCTGGCGGATGTCGAGGCTATCCTGGAAGGCCTGCCGCGCGCCCTTGAAGTCGCGCTGCTTGCCCCTGAGCATGCCGATTTCGGACAGCGTGATCGACAGGTCGCGCTGCCAGTCGGCATTGGCAGGATCGAGCTTGGCCAGCCGGTCGGCGATGACGAAACTGTCGGTGTAGGCCTTGAGCGCGCCCGCCCGGTCGCCTTGTATTTCCAGAATGCTGGCGACCTTTTCGAGGCTGACGGAGAGGTCGCGCTGCCAATCCGTATTGTTCGGGTCGCCGGCCGCCAGCTCGCGGGCCAACGAGAGCGCTTGCCTGTAAGCCGACAGCGCATCCGGCCATTTCTCCTGGTCGCTCAGCGCATTGCCGATCTTGGCATTGCCGACAGACAGGTCGCGCTTCAGCTCGCTGTTGTCCGGGTCGCGGTCCACCAATCGTTCGACGATCGCCTGGCTTGCCCGATAGGCGGCGAGTGCGCCCACCGCATCGCTCCGCTCGCGCTTGAGGTCGCCGATCGTCGTATGGCTGACCGAGACATCGCGCTGCCGCTCGGCATCCTGCGGCTTCTTGTCGGCCAACGCCAATCGGACCTTCAGGCTCTCTTCATAGGCCGCCTGGGCGTTGTCCAACTGGCCGGCGGTGCGCGCTAGCGCGCCGATCTCGTCATAGCTGATGGTCAGGTCGCGCTGCAGCTCGGCGCGCTCGGGTTCGTTGTCGGCAAGCTGCTTCTTGATCGACAGGCTTTCCTGGTAGACCCGCGAGGCCCCCGCCAGATCGCCTTGCGTCACCAGCACATCGCCGATCTTGTCGTCGGCCATGGCGAAGTCGCCGAACCATGGCAGACGATCGGGCTCGGCTGCGGTCAAATCCCTGAGCATGGTTGTGGCGGTCTGATAGTTCTCAAGCGCTTCCGGCAGGTCGCCCTGCGCCAGCCTGATGTTGCCGAGCTTGATGTGGCTGACGGCGAAATCGCGCTTGACGCCCGGATCGGTTTCCTGGGCCGAACGCAGCTCGAGATTGGATACCAGTGCCGCAAAGGCGCGGCCTGCCGCATCGGTGTTGCCGATAAGGGTGTAGAGCTTGCCGAGGTCGTCCAGCGTCCGGATCTGGCGGTCGGCGTCGTCCAGCGTCAGCGAGGTCTGTCCGGCCTCGCCGTAAAGGGCCAGCACCGATTCATAGTCCTTGATGGCCGTGGCGTAGTCGAGATCGGCGCGTGCCGCACCGCCGGACAGAAAACGCGTCGCCGCCTCCGACAGCGTGCGGCTGACGAAATTGACCTTCAAGGCGTTGCGCGAGACATTGTCGATGTCGGCGGCCCTGGCGAGGATGGCGCGCGCGCCATCGAAGGCGCCGAGCGATAGCTGCACCTCGGCCTGCCGGCGCAGTTCCGTCACTTGCGGATCGTCGGAGGCGAGCGTCCTCATCTCGCCGCGCACCTTGACGAAGGCGTCGGCCGCCTCGTGCAGCCTGGCATTCAGGCTGTCCGCCGAGAGGTGGCTGGCGTCGGAGCTGATCAGCGCGCCATAGAGTGGCGCCAGCGGCATGTCGGCATCGCTGGCAATCTGCTCGACCTCGCCGCGCATTTCCGGTGTCACGTCGGCCATGGCGAGCAGCAGGCGCTCGCGCTCAGGCAGCTGTTCCTTGGCCGATGCGGCAAAGAACAGCTTCGGCAGGCCACTCTCGACATAGGGTAGCTGTTTGCCGCGAGACAGGTCATAGACCTCCTGCTGCACCAGTGTCAGCACCGAGCGGATCTCGAGCCCGTCGGTGCCGAGATATTTGGTCAGCGCTGTCGTGAACGGCGAATTCTGGCCGGTCCCGTCGGCCGCCGTCTCGCCCGGTGCGGCCGAGAACGCGAACAGGATGTTTTCGGCGCGGCCAATCCGGCCGAGACCCGGCCGGACTTTTTCCGCGACATCCTTTGCCAGCGATGTCGCGCCTCGCCCTTCGCCCATCGTGCCCGAAAACGGATCGCTGCGGCAGGCATCGAGCATGATCAGGCCGACCTTGGCAGTGGCCGCCACGGTGTCGCGCACCTCTTCCAGCGGCAGGCTGGTCTTCTCCAGCGCATCGAGCGAGGAGGCGTCGGCGTCGACCGGCAGCAGCCGGTTGTCGCCCGAGATTTCGACGCCGTGGCCGGAGAAATAGACGAGCGCCACGTCGGCGCCTCTGGCATCCTCGCGAAAATCGTCGAGCGCGCGGCGCATCCGTCGCAGATCGCGATTGGTTTCGAGGACGACCTCGAAGCCGAGCTTCTTCAATGCCGCTCCCATCGCCTCGCCGTCATGGACCGGATTGGCGAGTGGCCGGACCAGGCGGTAGTCGTCATCGGCGATGACCAGCGCCACGCGCCGCTCCGCCACCGCGGCGGCGGTGGCCGTGAGCATCAGCAGCAAGGCAAACAGCAAGCGCAAGTCGAACTGCCCCCCGGCTCGTTCATTTGCGCGAACATTCCACCTCTTTATGGCATGAGCAAGCCAAGCTTTTGGCGGAAAGCCGATGCTTTCAGGCAGCCCGCATCGGCTTCAAGGCCTCGCTCCAGCGCGACAGCTCGTCCAGCATGGTCTTGGCGCCGCCGCGCACCTGCTCGCTGGCGCTGAAAGCGCCTTTCTCGTCGAGCAGTTTCTGATACATCGGCAGCGCGACACCTTCCGGGATCGGCATGACGCCCACCGAGGTCAGCAATGGCTTCAGCGCCTGCGCCGCGCGCAGACCGCCGGAGACGCCGCCATAGCTGAAAATGCCGGCGGGCTTGTATTTCCATTCGCGCAAGAGATAGTCGATCGCGTTGACGATCGCCGGCGCCACGAAATAATTGTATTCCGGCGCGACGAAGACAAAGGCGTCGGCGGCATCGATCGCCTTGGACCAGGCCTTGGTATGGTCGTTCTGGTAGTTGCCAAGCCTTGGATGGTGCGGTTCGTCCAGCACCGCAAGCTTGAACGTATCGATGTCGGTCAGCACCGGCTCGAATTTTCCATGCTCGCGCGCGAACCTCTCCAGCCACTCGGCGAAAACCGGTCCGGCGCGGCCGGGCCGCGTGCTGCCGATGATGATGTTCAACTGGTGCTTCAAGGCGGGCTCCTTCGTTTGGCGGTATCTGTTGGTGACCGTGACCTACGGCAGGCCATGGCCGCGGACAAGGCGACACCGCCAGGGAGGCGGTCACAATTGCCTGAACGGACTGTCTGCCGCACGTCCCGGGTCGCATGGTTCGTGCCTGCCGTTCGGTCCCATGGACGCCCGGATTGCCAGCCACTACATTGGTGTATCAGCGGAGCAGCCCATGGACATCCAGCCCGCCCCCTTCGTCCCCCCGGCGCCAAAGCCGCGCACGACGCCTCCCTCGACGCTGGAGATGATCCGCATCGTCTACCGCAACCCGCTCGAACTGTGGGGGGAGCATACCTACAACGAGCCCTGGATCTCGGCGAGTGGCGTTGGTGGACATCTCATCGTTGCCAACGATCCGGGCCTGATCCGCCACGTGCTGGTCGACAACGCCAAGAACTACAAGATGGCGACGGTGCGCCAGAAAATCCTGCGGCCGATCTTGCGCGACGGCCTGCTGACCGCCGAGGGCGAGGTCTGGAAACGGTCGCGCAAGGCGATGGCGCCGTTGTTCACGCCGCGCCATATCTTCGGTTTCGCCCAGCCGATGCTCTGGCGCACGCGGGAGTTCGTCACCCGTTACGAAGGCGGCGGCATATCCGACATCGCCCATGACATGACGCTGCTCACCTACGACATCCTGGCCGAGACGCTGTTTTCCGGCGAAATCGCCGGCGTGCCGGGCAGTTTCGCCAACGAGATCGACCGCCTGTTCGAGACGATGGGCCGCGTCGACCCGCTGGACCTGTTGCGCGCGCCCGATTGGCTGCCACGCCTGACCCGCCTCCGCGGCCGCAAGACCATGGCCTATTTCCGCAAGATCGTCACCGACACGGTCAAGATGCGCGAAGAGAAATTCAAGCGGGATCCCGATGCCGTGCCGCAGGATTTCCTGACGCTGCTGCTCAAGGCCGAAGGCCCCGACGGGCTGACGCGGGCCGAGGTCGAGGACAACATCATCACCTTCATCGGCGCCGGCCACGAGACCACGGCGCGCGCGCTTGGCTGGACGCTCTATTGCCTTGCGGAATCCCCGTGGGAGCGCAACCGCGTCGAGCAGGAGATCGACCGGGTGCTGGCGTGCGAGCCCGATCCGACGAAGTGGCTCGATGCCATGCCTTTCACGCGTGCTGCCTTCGACGAAGCACTCAGGCTGTATCCGCCGGCACCGTCGATCAACCGCGAGCCGATCGAGCCGGAAATGTGGAAGGATCTCTATATCCCGAAACACGCCGCCGTGCTGGTGATGCCATGGGTCGTCCATCGCCACCGGAAGCTTTGGGATCAGCCGAATGCCTTCCTGCCGGAGCGCTTCCATCCGGGAAACCGCGAAAAGATCGACCGCTTCCAGTATCTGCCGTTCGGTGCGGGCCCGCGCGTCTGCATCGGCGCCAGCTTCGCCATGCAGGAGGCGATCATCGCGCTGGCGATCATGCTGTCACGCTTCCGCTTCGACACCACCGCGGAGACAAAACCCTGGCCGGTGCAGAAGCTGACCACACAGCCGCAAGGCGGTTTGCCGATGCAGGTCACGCCCCGCCAGGTGTGGTGATATTCAGGTTATGCCGGCCTGCGAACGATGGCTTCCTGCGCTTCCGGTACTCACGTACCAAAAGTACGCTCCGTTCCGGTTCTCGGAATCCACCGCTCTCGGCTCGGCCTGACCTGAATCCTCAACACACCTTCAAGCTGTGGTAATGAATTAAGCTGCGGGTTTGCGCTGCTGGAACTGGCCGGCGGCGCGGTAGCGCCAGAGGTAGCTGGGCAGGATCGTCGCGATCGATTGCGGCTGGATGCCGAGGCCGGCGAGCGTCCTGTTGGCCTTGGCCGCCGCGTCCGACACGATGTTGTGCTCGCGCAGCTGTATCACCTGGTCCTTGGTCAGCAGCGGATTGGGCAAGAGGCCGAGGATCGAGGCCTGGATGTTGGCCACCCACCACGGCACCGGCACCAGCAGGCGCTTGCGCTCGATCACCTCGAGCAGCTCTTCCATGCACTCCTTGAAGGTGAGCACCTTCGGCCCGCCGAGTTCATAGATCTGGCCGCCCTCGACCTTGCCGTCGACCGAGCGCGCCACCGCTTCGGCGACGTCGCCGACATAGACCGGCTGGAACTTGGTCTGGCCGCCGCCGATCAGCGGCAGCACCGGCGAATAGCGGGCCATGTTGGCGAAGCGGTTGAAGAAGGCGTCCTCGGGTCCGAAATTGATCGACGGCCGGAAGATCACGGCGTCCTTGATCGTCTCCAGAACGGCCTTTTCGCCGAGCGCCTTGGTGCGCGCATAGTCCGATCCGGAGTTCAGATCGGCGCCCAGCGCCGAAATATGGGTGAGACCGGCGCCGACCGCGCGCGCTGCCTCGGCCACGGCGCGGGCGCCGAACTCGTGGACGGCGGAGAATTTCTGCCGGCCGCTCTCATGCAGGACGGCGACCAGATTGACGACATGGTCGGCGCCCTGCACGGCGCGATCGACCGACCAGCGCACGCGCACATTGGCCTGCACCGGCTGGATCTGGCCGACATTGCCGAGCGGCTGCAGATGGCCGGCGAGATCGGGTCGCCGGCAGGCGACGCGGATGCGATAGCCCCGTTTGGCCAGCGCGCGCACGACATGACGACCGACAAAGCCTGACCCGCCAAAGACGACGACGAGCTTTGGGGTCTGCAGGATTTCGGTCATGGCTGGCTCCGGCGCTCGCAAGCTTGGCTGAAGCCGTTTCATAATCGGTTTCGCGCCAAAGGCAAAGGGTGACGCGTGGTCGCTGCCAGCCTTATCGGAACGCCTTGCCGATGCAGGGTCGGCCGAGTGGTGGTTGCCGCCGCGAATGACGAAGAACAGCAGGATCGCCGCCTGAAGACGTGGATGCAAAAACGCAGAAAACCCCGCCGAAGCGGGGTTTTCCGGGCTGCATCCATGCGAAGCCAGGGGCCGCCGGAGCGGCCTGACCTGAGACGGTATCAGGAGGGCGTGAAGCAAGTACGCCCACCCCAGCCCTGAACATCCGACATGGTGCCGCCGACCTTCTTGCAGGCGGCGACGAAATCGACGCTGCAGTTGGCGGTCCCCCAGTGTGGATCGGGCAAGCTCGCCTTGCCCCGGACAAAGCTGGGTCGCGGTAACGCGCGGAAAGGTTCAGCGGGGCGCGAAGAAAATTGCACCGCGCCGCGCCTCAAGCGGGAAAATTCGAGATAACTATCTGATATCTAGCGGATTATTCAGGAAGAATAGCGGGCGGCGAATTCGGAAATGCGCTGCACCACGGCCTTGGACGCGCTGATGCCCCGCGCTTGCGCCTTCTCGGCGGCTTCGGCCCGGGCACGGCCGGGCACATGCACGCCGAAGCGCCGCCGCAGGCGGTCGAGCTGGTCCTTCATCCGCTGCTCGAAATCGGGATCGAGCAGCTTGGGTTCGATCGCAAGCACAAACAGCCCGGTGCCGGGGCTGTCTGGTCCACCACTGAACCATGGCGCGTCGAGCGACCAGTTGGCGCCCGACAGGCCCGCCGCCAGCACCTCGACCATCAGCGCGATGTTGGCGCCGCGCTGGCCGCCGAAGGCAAGCATCGCGCCCTTCATGGCGGCGGCCGGATCGGTGGTCGGATTGCCGCTGGCGTCCAGCGCCCAGCCTTCGGGGATTGTCTTGCCCTCCTCGGCCGCCTTGCGGATGTTGACGAAAGCGGTGGCGCTCGACGATTGGTCGATGACCAGCGGCGCGCCATCGGCGGCGGGTGCGGCAAACGACATCGGGTTGGTGCAATAGACCGGCTTGACCGAGCCCGAGCCGGCAAGCACCGCCGGACCATTGGTGGCGGCGAACGACACCAGCCCTTGCGCTGCCAGCCGGCCGGTGAAATAGCCGAGCGCGCCGCATGTATAGGCGTTCTTCTGCGAGAAGATGGCGACGCCGAACAGCCTTGCCGCCTTGGCGAGGTCGTCGATGGTGCGGTCGAAGCCGGTGTGCGCCAGCCCGCCGCGTGCATCGGAGAGGTAGATCGCCAACGCCGGCCGGGTGATCACCGGGTCTGCGTTGCCGTCGATGCGTCCGGCTTCCAGCGCCTCGAGGTAATCGATGAAATGCGACAGCCCGACGGAGGAAAGCCCTTCCGACTCGGCGGCGATGATCGAAGCGGTCAGCGATTGCGCCGCTTCCTCATTGGCGCCGGCGCCGAGTGCCGCCATCCGGCACAGTCCTTTTGCCTGGTCGAGACTGAGTTGCATCGCAATGAGTTCCTAAGCGAGTAGCGAGTAGCGAGTGGCGGAAATAGCGGAAATAGCCGGCGCTTGCTATTCGCTATTCCCTATTCGCTAACTCACTAACCGATCTTGTTCGGGATCCTGGCCTCGATCCTGCCGAAGGCGAGGACCAGAATACCGGTGATCGTCATGTAGATCAGCGCCAGCAGCAGCAAGGGTTCGTAGGTGAGGTAGGTATCCTGCCGCACCTTGGACGAAACGGCGAAGATGTCGATGACGCTGATCGTCGCCACCAGCGGCGTCGACTTCAATTGCAGCACGGTCTCGCCGGTCAGCGTCGGCAGCGCCCGGTAGATGGCTTGCGGCAGCCAGATGCGCCGGAATGCCTTCCAGCGGCTCATGCCGAAGGCGCGGGCGGCCTCGAGTTGCCCCTTGGGCACGCCGGCAAAGGCGCCGCGCATCACTTCACCTTCATAGCCGGCAAAAGACAAGGTCAACGCCAGCACGCCATAGGGCCAGGCTTGCCGCAGATACGGCCACATCCAGGATCCACGGATCCACGGATATTGCGGGAACAGCGAGCCCAGGCCGTAATAGAGCAGCCACAGCTGGATCAGCAGCGGCGTGCCCCGGATTACCGTGCAGAACGCCTTGGCGGGCGCGGCGAACCAGAAGGAGCCGGTGGCCTGCGCCAGCCCCAGTGGCACGGCAAGCAGGAAGCCCAGCACGCAGGTGACGGCCAGGATCCACAGCGAGCGCCAGATGCCGATCAATCCCATTTCATAATATTGCGGCAGCCAGTCCCAGCGCATGAAAAAGGCCGCCGACAGAACCAGGCCGAGTGCGATCAGGATCAGCATGATACGGTGCGGCTGCAGCCACAGCGACGTTCGCGCGACGACGTTGATGATGGCCGCCTCGTTGGCCATCAGCGCGCCTCCCTGAGCGAAGGCATGCCGCGCCGCGACCAGGCCTCGACACGGCCGATGAGGAGGTTGGAAAACAGCGACAGCAGCAGATAGAGCACAGCCGCGGCGAAGAAGAAGGTGAAATAGGCTTTGGTGACGCCGGCGGCCTGCCGCGTTGCCAGCGCCAGCTCGTAGAACCCGACGACCGCCAGCAGCGCGGTGTCCTTGGTGGCGATCAGCCAGAGATTGGCGAGGCCCGGTATGGCGAAGGGCAGCATTGCCGGCAAGGTGATGCGCCGCAGAAGCAGGCCTGGAGACATTCCATAGGCGCGCGCGGCTTCGATTTGCCCTTGCGGAATGGCCAGGATCGCGCCGCGTATCACCTCGGTCGAATAGGCGCCCTGGACAAAGCCGAGCACGGCGATGCCGGCGGCAAGGCCGCTAATGTCGACGCGCTGATAACCCATTGCCGTCAGCGCCTGGTTGATGAGGTCGGTTCCGGCATAATAGAGCAGCAGGATCAGCACCAGTTCGGGCACGGCGCGCACGATGGTGGTGTAGACCGCCAGCAGATCGCGCACCACCGGGCCGCCATAAAGCTTGCCATAGGCGCCGCCGGTGCCGATCAAGAGACCGAGACATGTGGCGCCCAGCGCGATCTCGATCGAATGGAGCAGCCCAACCAAAAGGGTCCCGCCCCAGCCCGGCGGATTGGGCGAGAGAAGTTCGATGATGCCGGCCGCCGAGGCCGAAAGAAATGCGTCGATCAGCGTCGCCCCCGGATTGCTGGCTCTAACCGCCGACGGCTGCGTCTGCGGCAAACATGCCTGGGAAAGATCGGGCAGGAGGGGCATGGCGCTGACGCCATGCCCCTCAGCTCATGCGAGAGGATTGTCAGTTCGACTGCGCGCCGCCGCCGCCGTAAATGTCAAAATCGAAGTACTTCTTCGAGATCTCGTCGTATTTGCCGTTGGCGCGGATCGCCTTGATGCCGGCGTTGATCTTGTCCTTCAACTCGGTGTCTTCCTTGCGCACGCCGGCCCCGACGCCCGGACCGAGCACTTCGTCATCCGGTGCCACCATGCCCTTCAGATCGCAGCAGGCCTTGCCTTGGTCCGATTTGAGAAATTCACCAAGCGCGATGGAATCGGCCTGCACCGCGTCGAGGCGGCCGGCCGCCAGATCGTTGTTGGCTTCGTCCTGGGTCTGGTATTCCTTGATTTCCGCCGCTCCGGTGAAGTGCTTCTTGGCGTAGACGGCGTGCACGGTCGAGACCTGAACGCCGATGACCTTGCCCTTGAGGTCGTCCGGAGTGGCGCCGAATTTCTGGTCCTTTGGCCCGATGATCGCCGTCGGCGTGTTGTAATACTTGTCCGAGAAGTCGATCGTCTTCTTGCGCTCGTTGGTAATCGACATCGAGCTGACGATGAGGTCGATCTTCTTCGTCGTCAGCGCCGGAATGATGCCGTCCCAGGCAACCGGGGTGATGACGCAGTCGAGTTTCTCTTCGGCGCAGACGGCGTCGATGAACTCGATTTCCCAGCCGACCCACTTGCCCGATGCATCCGGCGAGGTGAAGGGTGGATAGGGCTCGGCGGCGACACCGATCTTGACCGGATCGGCCTTGGCCACGCCCATGGCGGCAATGCCGAGCAGCAGCGCTGCGGCGAATGTCTTCAGAACGGTCTTCATTTCACGACTCCCAGTTTGTTGTTGGTTCCCGGTTTTCTTCCGTCCCGGCCTGTCCTAGCCGATGTTGCGGATGAACTGCTTCAGCCTTTCGGATTTCGGCGCGCCGAAGATTTGCTCCGGCGGCCCTTCTTCCTCGACCAGCCCGTTGTAGAGGTAGACGACATGCGTCGCGACCTCCCGGGCAAACTTCATTTCATGGGTGACCAGCACCATGGTGCGGCCTTCGCGCGCCAGGTCGCCGATCACCTTCAGCACCTCGCCGACTAGCTCAGGGTCGAGCGCCGAGGTCGGCTCGTCGAAAAGCATGACGCGCGGATTGATGGCTAGCGCCCGGGCGATTGCGGCGCGCTGCTGCTGGCCGCCCGACAGATAGGCCGGATAGACGTCGCGCTTTTCGGCAAGGCCGACGCGGGCGAGCAGCTTTTCGGCCTCTGCGATCGCCACATCGCGCTTGACACCAAGCACATGCACCGGAACCTCGATGACGTTTTCGATCAGCGTCATGTGGCTCCACAGGTTGAAGTTCTGGAACACCATGCCGAGCTTGGAGCGGATGCGCTCGATCTGCTTGCGGTCGGCCGGAACCGTGTGGCCGTGGCTGTCGGCCTTGAGCTTGATCTCTTCGCCATTGACGCGGATGATACCGCTGGTCGGATTTTCCAGGCAGTTGATGCAGCGCAGCAGCGTCGACTTGCCCGAGCCTGAGCCCCCGATAATGGCGATCACCTCGCCGTCACGCGCCGACAGCGACACGCCCTTCAGCACATGCAGCTCACCGAACCTCTTGTGCAGGTTCTCGACATGAATGGCTTCGGCGGCGCCGCCCTGCGCCGTCTGTTTCAATGCGGATGCGGCGCCTTGCGCTATCATCCCGGATGCGGCACTTGTAGCCGTCATCCCTTCGACGCTCCGCGGAGCGGTCGACCTCGTCGCTGCTGGTATCTTTTACCCATTACCCATCACTGGACAGAGTTCCCATTCTCAGGATGGACCGTTCCGCTTGCCTCCGTCAACCATGGTTTTTGGACTATTGATCACAGCCTGCCGTAGTGGTTAGTGGCGGCAACGGACGTTTCGGGAGAATTTAGTGGGCAAATCATACGGGTCGCAGTCCATGGCCGGACCCTTGAAACGCGTGCTGATGCGGTCCGCCGCCAGCGCCATGCGTCATGCAAGGGCACAGGAATGGCACTATGGTCCGGGTTTCGATCCGCAAAAGGCCGCAACCCAGCATGAGCAATTGACCGGCATGGTCGCGGCCTCCGGCGCCGAGATCGAATGGCTGACGGATGCCGATGACGGGCTGGCCGATTCCGTCTTCACCCACGATCCGTCGCTGATGACCGATCATGGCGCGATTATTCTCTCGATGGGCAAGGCGTTGCGCCGGGTCGAGCCCGGCCTGCATGAGGCAGCCTACGAGCGCATGGGCATTCCCATTCTCGGCCGCATCGACGATCCGGGCCAGGTGGAAGGCGGCGACTGTGTCTGGGTCGATGCGACCACGCTGGCCGTCGGCCGTGGCGCGCGCACCAACCAGGACGGTATCCAGCAGCTTTCGAACCTGCTTTCGCCCAAGGGCATTTCGGTTTTTGGCTTCGACCTGCCGCTCTGGCATGGGGAGGAAGCCTGCCTGCATCTGATGTCGGTGATCAGTCCGCTCGCCGACGATCTGGCGCTGGTCTACGCGCCGCTGCTGCCGGCCGCCTTCTACCAGCTGCTGCGGGCGCGCGGCATCACGCTGGTCGAGGGTGACGCCGACGAGTTCTTCATCTCCAACGGGCTCAGCCTCAACGTGCTGCCGACCGCGCCGCGCCAGGTCATTGCCGTTGCCGGTTTCCCCAGGACTGCGGCTGCCATGCAGGCTGCCGGCTGCGTGGTTTCCACCTTCGAGGCGGACGCACTCTGCATCGCCTGCGAGGGCGGCCCGACCTGCCTGACGCGCCCGGTGCTGCGCCAATGACCACCATTGGGACCATCACTGGGACGACTGTCGGTGAGGCGCTTATCTCGCTGCTCGAAGCTCATGGCGTCGACACGGTCTTCGGCATTCCCGGGGTGCACACGGTCGAACTCTACCGGGGGCTGGCGCGCTCGACGATCCGCCATGTCACGCCGCGCCACGAACAGGGCGCCGGCTTCATGGCCGACGGCTATGCACGCGCCAGCGGCCGGCCGGGCGTCGCCTTCGTCATCACCGGACCGGGGCTCACCAACACCATCACCGCCATGGGACAGGCACGTGCCGATTCCGTGCCGATGCTGGTCATCTCCGGCGTCAACGCCATGCCGACGCTGGGCAAGGGGCTGGGTTTTCTGCACGAACTGCCCGACCAGCGCGGCATGATGGAGAAAGTGGCGCTGTTTTCGCAGCGCGTTACCGAGGCCAGGGAATTGCCCGGTGCCCTGGCGCAGGCCTTCGCCCTGTTTTCATCGGCCCGGCCCGGCCCGGTGCATATCGAGATCCCGACCGACGTCATGGTCAAGCCGGCGGATGGCATCGCTGCCATGCTGAGCAATGTAACGCCGCCCGCGCCGGAAGCTGCCGCAATTGCCAGCGCCGCCAAGCTCATCGCTGCCGCGCGCCGCCCCCTGATCCTGGTCGGCGGCGGTGCCAAGCGTGCCGAAGCGCCATTGCGCCGCCTGGCCGAACGGCTGGGAGCGCCGGTCGTCCAGACCGCCAATGCGCGCGGCCTGCTGCATGGTCATCCCCTTTGCGTGCCAGCCAGCCCGAGCCTGAAGGCGGTGCGGGCGCTGATGGCCGACGCCGATCTGGTGATTGCCGCCGGCACCGAATTCGGCCCCACCGACTATGACGGCTACAGCGATGGCGGCTTTGTGCTGCCCGCCAATCTGATCCGCATCGATATCGGCGCGGATCAGCTTGCCCGCCGCCCGGCGACGGTTTCGATCCAGGCCGATTGCGCCGAGGCGCTCGAAGCGCTGCTCCCGCAAATCAGCCATGTCCCGGCAAGCGAGGACGGTCCGCCGCGCGCCGCCGCCGCGCGGCAAGCGGCCTTTGCCGAGCTCAATCCGACGCTGCGGGAGCAGGTGCGCGCCGTCGAGGTGATCCGCGACACTTTGCCGGGCGCGTTCATCGTCGGCGATTCAACGCAGCCGATCTATGCCGCCAACCTCTATTACGACCATGATCGGCCAGGCGGCTGGTTCAATGCCGCGACCGGCTTCGGCGCGCTCGGCTATGGCCCGCCGGCGGCGATCGGTGCTGCTCTTGCCGTGCCCGAGGCGCCGGTCGTCTGCCTCACGGGTGACGGCGGCTTCCAGTTCACGCTGCCGGAACTGGGCGCCGCGCTCGATGCCCGGGCGCCCGTCATCTTCGTCGTTTGGAACAATCGCGGCTACCGCGAGATCGAAACCTCGATGCTCGATGTCGGGGTCGAGCCGGTCGGCGTGTCGCCGGCGCCGCCGGATTTCTGCAAGCTGGCTGAGGCCTATGGCATCGGCGCCGAACGGCTGTCCGATATCGCCGCTCTAACGGACGCGCTGAAACGCGCTCGCGCAACCGGACTGCCACGCGTCATCGAAATCACGGTTGACTGAATATCGGTGGCCCGACTTCCCGCCTCGGCCATTGCCCACGGCTAGCCGGTGGCGGACGCATGCAAAGACGCGACAACTGCCATGTCGAGATTTCAATTGAGTGATGGCGAGAAAGGCGCGACGCTTCGCGTCGGCGGCGCAAGAAACGACCTAACGATAAAAAATGACAGGAGCGGTCCAAGATGACGGAAACCCTTGAAGGCAGGCATATCGTCGTGACCGGTGGAACCGGTGCGCTCGGCGGTGCGGTTGTCGGCAAACTTTTGAGTGACGGCGCGATCTGCCATGTGCCCAATGCCCATGCCGCCGCACCAGCCCATTTCCCTTTCACCGCGCATGATCGTGTCGAGCTGGTGCACAATGTCGATCTCTCGGACTCCGCCAAGGTCGAGGCGTTCTACAGCCAGGTTCCCGGCCTGTGGGGGTCGATCCACCTGGCCGGAGGCTTCACGGGAGCGCCGGTGGAAAAGATCGAGTCGGCGTCGTTTGCCGAGATGATGGACACCAATGCGCGCACCGCCTTCCTGTGCTGCCGCGCGGCGGTACGCTCGATGCTGGCATCAGGCACGGCAGGCCGCATCGTCAATATCGCTGCACGGGCGGCATTGGAGCCGCGCAAGGGTGCGGGCTCGGTCGCCTACGCGGCAAGCAAGGCGGCGGTGGCGGCGATGACGGTGGCGATGGCCGAGGAGCTGAAGCACAAGGGCATCCTGGTCAACGCCGTGGCGCCGTCGACGCTCGACACGCCGGCAAACCGCGCCGATATGCCGGATGCCGATGTCACCAGATGGGTCAGTCTCGAAGCCGCCGCCGAAGCCATCGCCTATCTCGCCTCGCCGGCCAATCAGGCGATGAGCGGCACGCTGGTGCCGCTTTACGGCAGGGCCTAACCTTCCGACCTTCCAACCTTCACGTCGATCAAAGAAGAACCCCGCCGGATTGCTCCGGCGGGGTTTTGTTTTCGAGCTTATGCGAAGACTTCGCTGTGCGAAGGACTTAGCTGCCCTGCTTCTTCAGCGCGGCACCCAGGATGTCGCCCAGCGAAGCGCCGGAGTCGGTCGAGCCGTACTGAGCGACCGCTTCCTTCTCTTCGGCGATTTCCAGCGCCTTGATCGAGACCTGCAGCTTGCGGGTCTTCTTGTCGAAGGCGATGACGCGGGCGTCGACCTTCTGGCCGACGGTGAAGCGCTCGGGGCGCTGCTCGTCGCGGTCGCGGCTCAGATCGGAGCGCTTGATGAAGGTCTCGATCCCGCTGTCGACCAGCCGCACTTCCAGACCGCCATCCTTGACGCCGATGACTTCACAGGTGACCACCGCGTTCTTGCGCAGTTCGCCTGAAGTCGCCGCTTCGCCGACCGTATCCTTGGCCAGCTGCTTGATGCCGAGCGAGATGCGCTCCTTGTCGATGTCGACGTCGAGCACCTGCGCCTTGACCATGTCGCCGCGATTGTACTCTTCGATGACCTGCTCGCCCGGACGCGTCCAGTCGAGGTCGGAAAGGTGGACCATGCCGTCCACGTCGCCTTCGAGGCCGATGAACAGGCCGAACTCGGTCTTGTTCTTGACCTCGCCCTCGACCTGGCTGCCGACCGGATGGCTCGAGGCGAAAGCCTGCCACGGATTCTCGAGCGTCTGCTTGAGGCCGAGCGAGATGCGGCGCTTGGCCGGATCGACCTCAAGCACCACAACGTCGACTTCCTGGGTCGTCGACAGGATCTTGCCGGGATGCACGTTCTTCTTCGTCCACGACAT
The DNA here is from genome assembly GCF_040317725.1 of Mesorhizobium sp. M1396. NCBI lineage: Bacteria > Pseudomonadati > Pseudomonadota > Alphaproteobacteria > Hyphomicrobiales > Phyllobacteriaceae > Mesorhizobium > Mesorhizobium sp. M1396. Next base: position 95,576 of record NZ_JAMYLA010000022.1, read on the forward strand.
TTCCGAAACGTGGATGAGACCCTCGATGCCCGGCTCCAGCTCGACGAACGCGCCGTAGTCGGTGATGTTGGTGACGGTACCCTTGATCTTCTTGCCGATCGGGAACTTGGTGCCGATCTCGGACCACGGATCGCTCTCGAGCTGCTTCATGCCGAGCGAGATGCGGTGGGTTTCCTGGTTGATGCGGATGATCTGCACCTTGACCGTCTGACCGATGTTGAGGATTTCGGTCGGATGGTTGACGCGGCGCCATGCCATGTCGGTGACATGCAGCAGGCCGTCGATGCCGCCGAGGTCGACGAACGCACCGTAATCGGTGATGTTCTTGACGACGCCTTCGACAACTTGGCCTTCTTCGAGATTCTGCACGATTTCCGAACGCTGTTCGGCGCGGCTCTCCTCGAGCACGGTACGGCGCGACACCACGATGTTGCCGCGGCGGCGATCCATCTTGAGGATCTCGAAGGGCTGCGGGTTGTGCATCAGCGGGGAGACGTCGCGGATCGGGCGGATATCGACCTGGCTGCGCGGCAGGAAGGCCACGGCGCCGTCGAGGTCGACGGTGAAGCCGCCCTTGACCTGGTTGAAGATAACGCCTTCGACGCGCTCACCCTTGGTGAACTTCTCTTCGAGACGGACCCAGCTCTCTTCGCGGCGGGCCTTCTCACGCGAAAGCATCGCTTCGCCAAGCGCGTTCTCGATGCGCTCGACATAGACTTCGACGGTGTCACCGACCTTGAGGGTGGTGTCCTTGCCCTTGACGCCGAATTCCTTCAGCGGCACGCGGCCTTCGACCTTGAGGCCAACGTCGATGATCGCCATGTCTTTTTCAATGGCGGTGATGATGCCCTTGACGACCTGGCCTTCGCCGGAATGGCCGGCGGTAAATGATTCTTCGAGCAGGCTCGCGAAATCATCGCGAGTGGGATTTGCAGCTGACATTGTTTCTCCTGGAGTGCCCCGCATCTCAAGCGGGACGGGCGCCGTGGGTTAGCGTTGCGTTAGCCTGCCGGCGTTCCGGGCTACAAAAGCCCTGGGCCGCTCTTTAAGCGGCAATTCCGGCGCATGAAGAATGCTGGCAGGCTGGTTCGTGCCCGATATGGGTGTCTTCTTCGCCTCCGACAATGGAAACGCGAGGGAAAAACCCGGATCAGGCGTTGTCTCTCTTGGCCAGCACGTCGTCTATGATCGCCTTGGCTGCGAGAAACGCGGCTTCTATAGCCATTTCGCTGGTATCAAGCAAGTGCGCGTCGGCGGCCGGCTTCAAAGGCGAGTCGGCGCGACCCATGTCGCGCTCGTCGCGGCGCACGATATCGGCAAGGATCTCGGCGAAATTGGCGGTGCCGCCGATGCTCTCGATCTCGGCCAGCCGGCGCCTCGCGCGCACCTCGGCGCTCGCCGTCACATAGAGTTTGATGTCGGCGTCAGGGCAGACGACGGTGCCGATGTCGCGCCCGTCGAGCACCGCGCCCGGTGGCGTCTGAGCGAAGTCGCGCTGCTTTTCGACCAGGATGCGCCGCACGGTCGGGAACACCGCCACCTTCGACGCCGCCTCGCCGACCGCATGCGCCGACAGCACCGCGCGGTCGAGCTTGGCCAGATCGACCTGGCGGGCAGCGGTCTCGGCGGCCGAGACATTGTCGAGCGGCAGCGCGTGCTGAAGCAGCGCATAGGCGACGGCGCGATAGGTGAGGCCGGTGTCGAGCAGGTTCAGCCGATAGTGGTCGGCGAGCCGCCGGGCAAGGGTGCCTTTGCCGGCGCCGGCCGGGCCGTCGATGGCGATGGTGAAGACATGTGTCATTTGCGGGCCACCGTGACCGAAAAGCGCGATGAATAAGACGAGCGCCGCGATCCTTCACACCCCCCTCTGTCCTGCCGGACATCTCCCCCGCGAGGGGGGAGATTGGCGGCTTTGGCGCTCCGCTCAATTCTGCTGCGTTGACTATTGGCGAGAGCCGCGATTGCGACTGATCTCCCCCCTTGCGGGGGAGATGTCCGGCAGGACAGAGGGGGGTGCTGTCCCGCCGACGTCTCTGCCAGAGCGCAATCTTCAACGCTAGCGATTGCCATGAACGTCACCCAATCTCCGCGCCCAACGCCTTCATCAG
>NZ_JAMYLA010000023.1:0-93437 GCF_040317725.1 Mesorhizobium sp. M1396
ACCAGCCCCGCCTCGGCTCCTTCCAGATTCGCGAGCCGCTGCTCGAGGATCTCGGTCGTGGGATTGTATTCGCGCGCATAGAGCCGTCCACCAAGGGCGGCGGCGGCATCGTTTGCTGCCACGCTTTCGAACCCATAGGTTGACGTCAGGAACACTGGCGGCTGGACGGCATTGGAAAAGCCGGCCGGATCGTAGCCATGATGGATCGCCCGGGTGGCAAATCCGGGGCTGGTGCGGTTGAGCGACCCCGTGGGAGCATCGGTTTCGGATTGATGGGAGCTGGTCATTCGGCCTCTGCGATCTCTCTTGGGGTTCCGAAAGATTGACGGCAACCTGGCCAATGTGAAATATCCAGTTGGCGATGAAAGAGATGGTCCAGTCTTCAAGTGCCGGGTCTGCAGCGCGCTCGCACGCGATGGGTGCACGCCAGATATACGAAGCCCTTCGCGAGCAAATCCTCGGCGGCGTCTACGAAACCGGCAGTCAGTTGCCATCCTCCCGGGCCCTGGCAAATGACCTCGGCGTTTCGCGAACCACGGTGACGGTCGCCTATGAGCAACTGGCTGCGGAGGGTTTCATCGAAGTCCGTCAAGGCGCACGACCTCGCGTTCCGTCTTCGTTGATGGGTCATGGGACGGGGCGCACTCACGCGCAACGGGTCGGCCCGATCCACCTGTCCGCATATGGCGAGCGGCTGCGCGCGACGTCACCCTGGCCTGATTATCTGCCGACTGGGCTGAAGGTCGAGTTCCGCTATGGCGACCTCGCGCCGTCGGATTTCCCTTCATTGGTCTGGAAACGCGCGATGAACGAGGCGATGGGGCAGCGCCCGCTGCGTCTTGCCTATGACGATCCTCGCGGCTCGCGCCGGCTCCGCCAGGCGCTTCAGGGATATCTCTGGCGCGCCCGGACCCTGAGCTGCGACCTCGACCAGATCATCATCGTCAGCGGTTCGCAGCAGGGCCTTGATCTGTGCGCGCGCCTGCTTCTCGATCCCGCCGACCGCTTCGTCATCGAGGATCCGTGCTACAGGATGGCGCGTCAGGTCTTTGCCAGTACGGGTGCCTCACCCATCCCGGTCATCGTCGACGAAGACGGGATGAGGACCGAGTTGCTGGCGGGGATCGGAGCACGACTGGCTTATGTGACGCCATCGCATCAGTTTCCGCTGGGCGGCGTCATGCCGATCGCGCGCCGCCATCAGCTTCTGGAATGGGCGCGGCACAACAACGCCTATGTGATCGAGGACGACTACGACAGCGAATATCGCTACGACATCAATCCGGTCCCTCCGCTGCACAGTCTCGAGGACCACGGGGCTGTCATCTATCTCGGCACGATATCCAAGACGCTCTCGCCAATGCTGCGCATCGGCTACCTCGTCGTCCCACCCGAATTGCAGGAGGTCTTCGCAACCGCCAAACAATTCGCAGACCGGCATTCGCCGGTCGCTGAACAGGAAGCGCTGGCATCGTTGATCGAGAGCGGCGGCTACGAAAGCCATGTGCGCCGTGTGCGCAGGCTGAACGGCGAGCGTCGGGAAACGTTGTTGGGCGCCTTGCAGCACAGCTTCGGGGATCGCATCACTGTCCAGGGAGCTGATGCGGGACTGCACGTCGCGGTTTGGTTCAATGACCTGCCACGATCGCGGGAAACGGCCTTGGTCGAATCCGCCCGCGACGCTGGCCTGGGGCTACACTTGATCTCGCCGCTCTACGAACGGCCATCGGACGAAGGCCGCACCGATCGCGTCGGACTTGTCATGGGCTATGCCGCCTTGAGCATTCGGCAGATCGGGAAGGGCGTTGAGGTCCTGCGAGAGGTTGTCAAGCAGGTGCAAGACGCGATGCCGGCGCGGAACAACTGAGACGGGGCGACGCCGAAAGCTGGCGCTGAAAACGGTCCGAGGGCCCCGGTATTTCTTTCCAAACAGCCAACTGGACCGGGAAAATGCCATGCAACTGGCGCTGTTGATCAGGCCAGTTTTGCAGCAGGTTTGCACGAGACGAATTTCCGAGAGCGATGATGACCTGGCGAGGAAAGCTGCTTCACGTCCATATCGCGCCTGCCGCCTCCTATGAAATGGAGGAGCTGGCGCAGGCGCAGTTTATTGCCGGCCAAGGCATTGTCGGAGACCGCTACTACCTGGGGACGGGGACCTATTCCGCGCGTCCTGACGTTCGCGAAGTGACGCTGATCGAAGCTGAAGTCTTGGACGCCATCGCGCAGGGCGAACCCAGAATTCCGGGCTTCAAGGCCAAGCTCGCACCCGAAGATCACCGGCGCAATCTGACGACACGAGGCGTTCCGCTTAGCCATCTTGTCGGCAAACGCTTCCGGGTCGGGGAAACGATCCTCAGGGCCGCCCGGATGAATGTGCCGTGCAAGTATATCGAGGAGTTGCTCGGGCTTCCGGGTCTCTACGAGGGGCTTCTGAACCGCTCCGGCCTGAACTGCACAATCGAGGTCGGGGGCGTGATCCGGCCCGGTGATCTGATCTTGCCCATCGACGAGTGAAACGCCATGGCCTCGCCGCGCATCATCATGAAGCTGACCGTGACCGCCGCCCGCAAGGAGCCGGGCGACGTGCTGGTCATCGACCTGAAACACCCACGCAAACCTGTGCTGCCGGCGTTCGAAGCGGGTTCTCACGTCGACGTCCATCTGCCTGAAGGGAAGGTGCGTCAGTATTCACTTTGCGGCGACCCGACCGAGCTTGGCCGCTACACCATCGCGGTGAAGCGCGAGAATGACGGCCGTGGCGGCTCGGCGTGGATCCACGAAACCATTGCCGTCGGCTCCACACTGCCTGTCTCCGCGCCACGCAACCATTTTGCGCTCAAGCCAGGCGAGGGGCCGACTTTGCTGCTGGCAGGGGGAATCGGGATCACCCCGATTCTGGCCATGGCGCGCGCGCTCACCCGGCAGGCCAAGCCCTTCGAGTTGCACTATTTCACCCGCAGCCGGGCGCTCACCCCACTCTTGGCGGCGATCGGGAGCGATCTTCCTGGCGGCAATGTGCGGATCCATTTCGACGACGAGCCTCAGACCCGGCAGAACATCGCCGCGCTGCTGGCGAACCGTTCGGACGACGCGCAGACATACTACTGCGGACCGCCTGGCTTCATGGCGGTTGTGGGGCGCGCGGCTCAACACTGGCCCGAGGGTACTGTTCATTTCGAAACTTTCCAGCCTCCCGAGTTTGATGGCGCGCCACCGGAACCATTCGTCATAGAACTGGCTGAGGGCAGGGTGGTTGAGGTTTCGGCTGAGACCACGGCACTGGCCGCCTTGCGTGCGGCCGGTGTGCCGTTGATGGCCTCGTGTGAGAACGGGGTGTGCGGGACCTGCGAATGCGCAATGCTGGCGGGACAGCCGATCCATCGGGATGCCGTCCTGTCCAAAGAGGCACGCGGCCACCGCTTCATCCCCTGCGTGTCGCGCGCGACAGGTGTGTTGAAACTCGATCTTTGACCATTTGGGCGGGGGTCCTGTGAGACCGGCAGCTGATTTGCGGGAAACTGAATGACGAGGAAACTGGAATATCTGAACGAGATCGAGCGCTGCGTCTCCTGGCTCGCAGCCTGGACGATCCACCACGCCAACCACGTCCGCGAGGGCGATGAGATCAAGGTCGGGGGGCATCAGGCCTCGTCCGCGTCGCTGAGTACCATCATGACCGCGCTCTACGGTTCGGTCCTGCGCCCGCAGGATCGGGTGGCGGTCAAACCCCATGCGGCGCCGATCTTCCATGCACTTCAGTATCTGGCGGGCAACCAGACCCACGAAAAGCTCATGAACTTCCGCGGCTACAAGGGCGCGCAGAGCTACCCTTCGCGGACGAAGGATGTCGACGATGTCGACTTCTCGACCGGGTCGGTGGGTCTCGGCGTTGCTCAGACGCTGTTCTCGTCGCTGGTGCAGGACTACGTCTCGGGTCACGGCTGGATGAAGGAGCGTGCCGAGGGCCGAATGGTCAGCCTGATCGGCGACGCCGAGATGGATGAGGGCAACATCTACGAGGCCCTGATCGAAGGCTGGAAGCACGGGCTCAGGAACTGCTGGTGGGTGGTCGACTACAATCGCCAGTCGCTCGACGCCGTGATCCGGGAGGGCCTCTGGCAGCGTTTCGAGCAGATTTTTCGCAACTTCGGCTGGGACGTGATGGTCCTGCGCCACGGCGCTCTGCAAGAGGCTGCCTTTGCCGAGCCGGGGGGCGAGAAGCTGCTCGAGTGGATAGAGCGCTGTCCGAACCAGCTCTATTCGGCGCTGACCTTCCAAGGGGGTGCTGCCTGGCGCAAGCGGCTGCTCGACGAGATCGGAGACCAAGGGCCGGTCACCACTCTGATCGAACGCCGCTCCGACGACGAGTTGCAGGCGTTGATGACGAACCTTGGCGGGCATGACATGCCGAGCCTCCTCGAAGCCTTCGAGGCGGCGTCCAGGCATGACCGTCCCGTCTGCTTCATCTGTTACACCATCAAGGGCTACCGTCTGCCGCTTGCCGGACACAAGGACAACCACGCGGGGCAGATGACGCCCACGCAGATGGAAGACTACCGCCTGCAAATGGGCGTAAAGCGGGGTGAGGAGTGGGACAAATGGGCGGCCGCCACCTTGCCGGAAGCGGAACTTGACGCCTTCTTCGCAAAGGCGCCGTTCTTCAGTGAGGGGCGTAGGAGGCTGTCTGCGCCGTCGGTGCCGGTGCCTGAAACCCTTCCGTCACCGGGGCAGCCCGGCAAGCCGCTCTCGACCCAGATGGGGTTCGGCCAGATCCTGAACGACATCGCACGCGAGCGCAGTCTGCTTGCCGACCGCATTGTCACCACCTCGCCCGATGTGACGGTCTCGACCAATCTCGGTGGCTGGGTCAACCGGCGCGGCCTTTTCGCCCGGGAGACCATGGCGGACACCTTCAAGGCCGAACGCATTCCGTCGACCTTTACCTGGGAATTTGGGCCGAAGGGGCAGCACCTCGAGCTCGGGATCGCCGAGTCGAACCTGATGATCATGCTCGGGGCGCTCGGTCTCTCGCACTCGATCAATGGCGTGCGCCTGCTGCCGATCGGGACAGTCTATGATCCCTTCATCTACCGATCGGCCGACCAGCTAAACTACGCCTGCTATCAGGATGCGCGCTTCATGCTGGTCGCAACGCCCTCGGGCGTGACGCTGGCGCCCGAGGGCGGAGCACACCAGTCGATCGGCACCCCATTGATCGGCATGGCGCAGGATGGGCTTTGCGCCTTCGAACCGGCCTTCGTCGACGAACTGTCCGTGATCATCGCTTTGCCTTCGATTACATGCAACGTAATGGCGAGGGGGATCCGGATGAGACGACGTGGCTGCGTGATCAGACCGGAGGATCGGTCTATCTTCGCCTGTCAACCCGGCCGCTCGAGCAGCCGCTGCGCGACATGAACCCGGCGCTCGCGCGGGACATCGTCAATGGCGCCTATTGGCTGCGTCCGCCCGGGCCCAACGCGAGTGTCGTCATTGCTTATCAAGGCGTCGTCGCGCCGGAGGCGATTGCCGCGACGGGTCTTCTGGCGGAGGACCGGCGCGATGTCGGGCTGCTCGCGATCACCTCCGCGGACCGGCTTAATGCGGGCTGGCAGGCGGCGGAACGTGCCCGGCAGCGTGGCGCGATTGGCGCGCTGAGTCATATCGAGCGGCTGCTCGCGCCGCTATCGCGTGACTGCGGCATCGTCACCGTGATCGACGGCCACCCGGCGACGCTCGCGTGGCTCGGTGGGGTTAACGGGCATCGCGTGAAGGCGCTCGGGGTCGAGCAGTTCGGCCAGACGGGGACTATTGCGGACCTATACCGTCACCACGGCCTGGACACCAACGCCATCGTACATGCGGCGCAGGCGGTCAGTGCGGGACCGGCTGTTCGCTACCGGAAGGCGCTGCCTTGACCATGAGCTACCGGATGCTCCGTGGCTGGTACGGATCGGCTGTTTCCACGGGCGTTCCGGTTCGCTTCAAAGCGGACAGGGCCGGGACACTGTGGACGTTCTGATCGCGCTTGAGTAGCTTGTGCGACCCCCAGGGTCACCTGGGAATACGCAGGGAGGCGGCTTTTATTTAGCCTTGCGCCCAATTACGAATTCGATCCAATCCAGTCCGGAGCAAAAGCTCCGCGTCCTCCCGATTTTCGGCTTCGACGTAGCACCGCATTTCCGGGGCATTTCCGGATGGACGCAAATGCAAGACACGCTTATCCGCGAGAGTGATACGAAGTCCGTCAACATCGCTAACCTTGCTTACCACTCCAATCGACCCGACGAAGGCGGCGATGTTAGTTTCCGCTGTACGAAGGTATGTCATGAGGCGAGTGCTGCTTTCGACGGAAAAATTTTCCAAGCGATCCGCCGCCGCCGCCGGCAATTGAAAGGAACTGCCAATCTCCGACAGTGGCTGCCCACTTGTATTAACAAGGGAAAGTGCCGCGAGGATGGGGAGAAAACTGTCGCGTGTAGGTAGCGCTGGCAGTTTAGTTCCGTTCGGGTCAAAGTCCGTGCCGGTCAACAAACCACCGTTTGCTTCGAAACCAACCACGCGCTCGTGACCCGACGCAACCAAATCGAGCATGGCAGCAATAACAAATGGCGATCCAACCTTGGTACGCACGACTTTAAAAGAACCTGCGGTCTCGATACCAGAGTTTGATGTGACCGGCGTGACGACTGCCTTCGCTTGCAGGAAGTTCGCCGTAATCAGGCCTAACAAATCACCGCGAAGGGGGTCTCCGTGGTCGTCAGCTACCAGTGGGCGGTCACCATCGCCATCTGCCGAGACGACCGCATCAAGCCGATGCTCTTTGGCCCAGAGCTTGAACTGTTGAGCAGTCTCGTCCGAGACCGCTTCAGTGTCGACAGGAATGAAATCTTCCGAACGTCCCAGGGTTACGACCGTCGCACAGTGATATGAGAGAATGTCAACCAAGAGATCGCGCGCGACTGTGCTGTGCTGATATACGCCCACCGTTAAGCCCTTTAGAGCATTAATCTCCATAAGCTTTCGATTGCGCGCCATGAAAAAGGCCTTGCATTCGGCCTCCCGGTGCTCCCGACGTGCAACAGCACCTTCAAGGACGTATCCGCGCTTCTCCAACTGCAAGGCGATGCGCGTTATCTCCCGCTCATCATCCTTGTCGATCTCACCGTCGGGTCGATAGAATTTTATTCCATTACGGTCGGCCGGAATGTGCGAGCCTGTGATCATCAAACAACCACTCTTACGCGCCTGAGCATACAGTGCCAGGGCAGGGGTGGGGACTGCGCCGCAATCGACTACGATGAAGCCGAGCGCAGACAGTGCCGCCGCACAGACGGCGGCGATGGCCGGACTCGAGGCGCGAAAGTCGCGCCCTATGAGTATCTCGTCGCCAATTCTGGCCAGGCCGGATTCCAGCAGGAATGTCGCGAATGCCGTTGCATATAGGGCAGAGGCGGCTCCTGCCAATTCTGTCGCCAGGCCCCGTAATCCACTTGTTCCGAATTTCATACCAAATCCGACGTTGCTAACCGGGTTTTGAGGTAACATGCTCAAACCTTGGCTCGTCCGGAATGCCCATCGACAGATCCCTCGGACGAGAACAAGAAGTACATTCGGTTACCGTAGACGCGTTCGGTTATCGAGGGTTACCCTTGTGAGGATTGACGCAGTCGGCGTCGGCGTGGGCAGCGCACCGTGACCTTCACGGCGACGAGGTTGGAGCGGATGGGGTCCGGGTCCGGCAGGGCTCCTCGCGGCTGGCTCACATGAGCGCTATCGCCATCGAGTGATTGTCTCAGTCTACATTAGCTCTGGGTCCCGAAAGCGCGTACAGGCCTGAGACGCAGCAAATCCTCTTATCTATCGCCGTTCGGTGTAGCTCCCGTTCAGAAATGCATGATAGACACTCTCGATGCCTTCCATGAGAGTGATCTTTGCTGCCCATCCCAAAGTGCGCAGCTTGTCGACGCTCATCAGCTTTCGCGGTGTACCGTCAGGTCTAGAGTGATCATGCGCGATCTCCCCAGTAAATCCGACTACACGGCAGATCATTCTGGTCAGCTCTAGGATCGTGATGTCCTGTCCGCAGCCGAGATTGACGTGATCATGGTCAGAGTAGTTCTTCAGAAGGAAGACTAATGCGTCGGCGCAGTCGTCGACGTGCATGAATTCCCGACGTGGTGTGCCCGTGCCCCAGATGGTGATTTGCTTATTACTTATGAGCTTAGCTTCATGCGCTTTCCGGATCAGCGCTGGGATGACGTGGCTTGAGTGCAAGTCATAATTGTCGCCTGGCCCGTAGAGATTCGTCGGCATAGCGGAGATGTAGTCGCGGCCATATTGCTGGCGATAGGCTTGAGCCATTTTGATGCCGGTGATCTTGGCGACGGCGTAGCATTCGTTGGTGCGCTCTAGTGGCCCGGTCAAAAGCGCGCTTTCAGGAATGGGCTGTGGTGCCATCTTCGGATAGATGCAAGACGAGCCGAGGAAGAGGACGCGGTCGACATTGTTTTCGTGGGCTGCCGCGAAGATATTGGCCTCGATCATCAGATTGTCGTAAAGAAAGTCGACCGGATAGGTGGCGTTCGCGAGAATACCACCTACCTTTGCCGCCGCCATAATGATAGCGTCCGGTTTCACCACTGCCACGAAGTTTTCAACCTCGGTCTGTCGCTTGAGGTCTAGCTCTCCCCGAGGGGCGGCCACAACTTTGCAGTCTTCAGACGCGAGTCGGCGTACAACAGCGCTGCCCACCATACCTTTGTGGCCAGCGACCCACACGGTTTTTCCGTTCAGATCATACATTACGCTTCCTTCATGACTACAGATGTCTGCATGACCTTCAGGTCTTCGCGTACCATTTCCGCAGCAAGCTCGCGCACGGATGTCTCATGCACCCAGCCGAGCTTCTCCTTCGCCTTGGTAGCGTCACCCAGGAGAAGATCGACTTCCGTGGGGCGGAAGTAGCGTGGGTCCACTTGGACTAGGCATCTGCCGCTCGCTACATCATAGCCCTTTTCGCCGACACCCTTGCCACGCCATTCGATCTCGACGCCGATATCTTCGAAAGCCCACTCGACGAATTGGCGGACAGGAGTCGTTTTGCCCGTCGCCAGCACGTAATCATCCGGTTGATCCTGCTGTATCATCATCCACATACCTCGCACGTACTCACGCGCATGGCCCCAATCGCGTTGAGCATCGAGATTGCCGAGATAAAGCTTGTCCTGCTTGCCCAGGTAGATAGCAGCGGCAGCGCGGCTGATCTTGCGCGTCACAAAAGTTTCGCCACGAAGGGGGCTTTCGTGATTAAAAAGAATGCCGTTGGAAGCGTGCATACCATAGCCCTCGCGATAATTGACGACCATCCAGTAGGCGTAGAGCTTGGCGGCGGCGTAAGGGCTGCGCGGATAAAAGGGCGTCGTTTCGTTCTGCGGTACGGACTGCACGAGGCCGTATAGCTCCGAAGTCGAGGCTTGATAGAAGCGGGTCTTGTCCGTCAGACCGAGGAGGCGAATCGCCTCAAGAAGTCGCAATGTACCGATACCGTCCGCGTTTGCTGTGTACTCAGGTGTTTCGAACGACACCTGCACATGGCTCTGAGCAGCCAAGTTGTAAATTTCGTCTGGCTGAGATTCCTGAACTACGCGGATGAGGTTAGTCGAATCAGTGAGGTCACCGTAATGCAAGATCAGGCGCGGATCGGATTCGTGCGGGTCTTGGTAGAGGTCTTCGATACGACCCGTGTTGAAGGAAGAGGAACGTCGCTTAATCCCATGAACGATGTAGCCTTTTTTGAGAAGAAGACGGGCAAGATAGGCACCATCCTGTCCAGTTATGCCCGTAATAAGAGCAACTTTTCTGCTATCGCCCATTCTATTCCTGCTCTATTAAAGTTTAAAGTTTCGGCTCCGGCTCGCCACGCCGACACAATGTGCGGCCAGCCCCGTGCGCTATGGAGCACTTCGACAGATGCGGCGCGAAGCTCGTCATTGACAGTCCGCCAGCCGAGCACACCTCTTGCTTGGAGTCACAGCAAAATAGAGTTGCGCCGCTAACCTGTCGGCTTCGTACATGCGGTCTGAGTGCCGCTCAGCTCACGCCGTGAGCGCATGTACTCCCAGCACCTTGCAGCTGATTTGCTCATCCATCAGTGAGTGAGGACGCCTTTCTTTCTTGCTTCAGCGTCTTCTAATGGGAATTGTTTGGATCAGTGAAATCGATTGTTTGGATAAAGTGCATCCACAGAATGGATGGTCTGGCCGAGCAGCGGGGGCGCATCGCCGGCCCGGAGTCGTAGGCGCGAGCTTCCGTTTCGGGGCGAGGACAAAGTTCGTGGCCGCGAGCCCTCACCACAGCATCCGGCACAGGTCGTGCAGAACTTTGGGAGCAGACTGCAGATTCTGTCGATCAGCTGGTTCCAGGCGCGTCGAGCTGTCGACCTCATCTCGCCCGGTACCGGTTGCTGTATGCAGCTTGCACCCTTGGCGTATGGCGTCGACGGAACGATTTGCTCCGGCAGGCAGTGTCGCAGCGTTTCCCGGCTGTTTCGGCTCTATTGGCCGGGCCCGCGTCAGCCGAGCCCCTTCATCATGGCATCCAACACATGGATGGCCGGCATCCACTCAATAGATTTTACATATGCCGCGGAGGCCCAGTAGAGAAGGCTGAACCGGAAGCGAGGGCATCGGCTTCAAGCTGTGCGAGCGTCACGGGATTAGTGGGCAGTGCTGAGTGAGCTCTTCTGCCCTATGCCCCGGCCTCTGCCAAGCGCGTCAGGGTCTACGTGTCGACTAAGGATACCAAACCGGGCAACCTCCTCTCTGAACGAGATTTCCGAAAATGCATGTTAGTGGATTGGAAAAGCGCCGGTTCGTCGTCTCTCGGAGGCGTACGGGGTTCGGTGATTGTCTGTGGTCATTGGCGGCCGCTTGGCGCTACGCGCAGCGGTCGGGACGAACTCTAGTCATCGACTGGCGGGGGGCCTGCTACCTCGACCAACCCTTCACAAATGCGTTTCCGGTGTTCTTCCAGCCGATCAATGACATCGCTGGCGTGCCGGCTATTTCCGACGACCGGATCAACGACGTTTCCTTCCCTGGTCCATTCTTCCCGGAGTGGTGGAACAGGCCGGCGATCGAGTGCCTTTACCGGCCAGATGAGCAGATTTTCCAAGAGCGCGATGAGTTGGGCGAGCTCTTTCAGGCCGAACACGATGTCGAAGCGAACACAGTAGTGTGTGACGCTTGTCTGATGTGGCGGTGCGATGAGGATGCAGAGCGGCAGGTGTTCCAGAGTGTCAAGCCTCGGCCAGAAATTCAAGCCCGCATAGATGCCATTTATCAGGAATGTTTTGAGGGGCACAGCATCATCGGGATTCATGTTCGGCACGGTAACGGTGAAGACATCATGGAGCATGCGCCCTACTGGGCCGATCCGGAGCTCGCCGTTCGGCAAGTGTGCGCTGCAATTGACAAGGCTAAGGCGTTACCGCACCCCAGGCCTGTGCGGCTGTTCTTATGCACGGACAGCGCGCGGATACTGGATCTTCTGTCGGCCAGGTTTCCCGATCTGCTCACTGTCCCGAAGCACTTCGGATCCAATCAAGGTGGCCCCTTACACACTGCAGCACTCGGGATTGACGGCGGAATTTCCGCCCTCGTTGAGATGTATCTTCTCGGGCGCTGCGATACCGTAATTCGGTTTCCCCCGACGAGCGCCTTTACACGATATGCACGCCTTTTCGCACCACGGGTAATTGAATTCGATCTGAAAGAGCCAAGTCGTTTGACTTTGATAGAAGGCAGCCAAGTCTCTGATCTCAGTTAAGACCCGCCACCTGCGCAATTCGGCAGACGCAACCAAAGGCATAGTTGAATGCGCATTTCTCACCGACGCCAGTGGAGGCGTCGTACATTACCGATAGCGTCGTCATCTGACGCCGCCTGCAACGCGCCAGAACTTCGCTGTTACGCGGGGGCCGCAGACAAGCCAGAGCGACGGCGATCGTGACGCTGACGCTCGAAAGAACGCGGGCGATCACTCCAGAGACGAAATTGAGGTTGGTTATGAAAGTCATTCCCGTGATCATCAGCGGCGGAGCCGGATCGCGGCTATGGCCCGCCTCAAGGCAATCGCACCCCAAACCTTTCCTCAAAGTGGCGGATGGATATTCTCTCATTCAGCAGACTGTGCTGCGCGCCGCTTCGATAGAAGGTGTCGTGGAACTCGTCGCTGTGACATCCGGGGACCACCTCTTCCTGACCAAGGACGAATTTGACGAACTGGATTCCGTGGTCCTGCCACGCACCTTTCTGCTCGAGCCCGAAGCTCGGGATACGGCCGCCGCCGTGGCTGCAGCCGCGATCCATGCGAGGGCAACGCAAGGCCCTGACGCGATCCTGTGCGTCTTCCCGGCCGATCACCTGATTAGCAACCTGCCTGCGTTTCTAGACGTCATGGGCCTGGCCATGGAACATGCGAAGCTCGGGCGGATCGCCACATTGGGCGTCACCCCAACCAGACCGGACACCGCATTCGGCTACATCGAAGCAGATGGTGAGAACGTCGTCCGTTTCGTTGAAAAACCGGATCTGGAGACAGCCAAAGCCTATGTCGCGTCTCAACGCTTCTTCTGGAACGCCGGCATCTTCTGCTTCAGTGCGCAAACCATGCTCGACGAGATGGTTTTGCATTGTCCCGAGGTGCTCCAGGCCGTCGCCGACAGCTATGAGAACGGCCGCGCCAGTCAATGCCAAGGCTTTGCCAAAATCGAACTCGCGCCTGAGCATTTCGGTTCCGCGCCGCGAATCTCGCTCGACCACGCTGTCATGGAGAAGACTAACAGACTTGCCGTGATTCCCTGCGACATGGATTGGAACGACATCGGATCTTGGAACGCAATGGCCGATTTGATCGCCCCCGACGAAAGCGGGAACAGGATACGCGGCGATGTGCACATGGTCGACACGACCGGCACCTATGTGAGCTCCGACAAGCGCGTCATCGGCACGGTGGGCGTAAGCGATCTGGTGATCGTGGATTCCCCGGACGCTTTGCTTGTCACATCCCGCGACCGCGTTCAGGACGTTAAGAAGCTCTTCGAGGGCCTCAAGGCTTCGGGACATGAAGCTCATCTGGTCCATAGCACGGTACACCGGCCCTGGGGTACCTATACGGTTCTGGAGGAAGGCGAGCGCTTCAAGATCAAACGCATCGAGGTGAAGCCCGGTCGCCAGTTGAGCCTGCAGATGCACTATCATCGTTCGGAGCACTGGGTCGTGGTCAGCGGCTCCGCCAAAATCGTCAATGGCGAGCAGGAGCTGTTCCTGGGGACAAACGAATCTACTTACATCCCCTGCGGCCATAAGCATCGGCTCGAGAACCCAGGCAGAATTGACCTGGTTATCATTGAAGTGCAGAGCGGCGATTATCTCGCCGAGGATGATATCGTTCGCTTCGACGACGAATATGGTCGAACGTAGATAACAGTACAAAAAACGTTAAACGGCGAGCCGTCGCTCAAGGATCTCTGTCGTGGGTTCTGGGCCTGACATTGACAAGCAGCGGGCCGAGCGTGTCATAGTATCCGCCTCGCACTCTCATCAGGCACTCGATCGTGGTCGAAAACATCGGTGAGCGCTTGACAGCGCGCCGTCCGCGGTAACGAAGACTTCAGATCTTTTTAGGCGGACCCGTTGCTCAGCTGTTCAACGGCACAGCCGTATTTCAGCCTGTAGGCGGAAATGAAATCCTCATCGCTGCAGATGCAGCGGCCGCTGGAATCTTTGGCTTTCGGATCATGGAGGTGAGAACCAAAGGGGGCGCAGTAGTGCTGGTTGTCCGACTCATCGGAAAACCCGCACTATGCTTGACTAGGTCTGCGGCAAGCATGATCCCGGCAAGCGCTGATTGAAAGGCCATCGGAACCACGGTTCGAACGAGACGACTTCCATCGCTAAGCTGGAACACCAGACCGCCGCAGATAGCCTGCTGATAAAAGGAACGGAGGGGCTGGCCAACAAACGCGGCGAGCGGCTCAAACGGCACAGCCATCGCCGTAGCCACCCGAGCTACGAACTCATTGGGGACTCCGGTATTGGTCTGCAGGAGCTTTTTACCTCATCGTGTGCTTCCGGCATTCCGAGTTCCTCGGCGACCGGTTGGTGTTCGTCCTTGGATTTCCCGGTCGGCATTTACATGCAGCAAAGGCAAGCCTGGCCGCCATCGAAACCATGCCGCGAGATGCCTAGATCTTGCTCCTGAGTCCAGGCGTTCGCGATCCATCGGGGCAGAGCACCTTGGACAGCTAGACGGTCGGCGGCGGTGTCAAGCGCCACACCCACTCGGTCGAATACCCAGTCGCCCCGGCGCGCAACATATTCTGCCCACTTCATAGGGTGCGCCTCGACTTCAAGGGCGGTGGACCGAAGGGCGTTGGTTGCAAGGGCCGCCTTAGAGAGGCCGACCTCCGCCTGACCTGCCAACACGTAGCGCTGCAGGTTTGAGAGTTCGATAGCTTCGTGATCAACTACATGCAGGCGCCCCGACAGACCGGATTGCCTCGCCAGCGCCCAGAGCGAGCCATGGCCTATCGCGCCGAGCCCAACGAGGTGCATTTCGCCAATCTTGTTGTAGGTGCACAAAGAGAGGTCGATGTTCTCGTCCAGCTCGGCGCCGGTCAGCTGGGAAGCAAAGATGGTTCGAAAGACGTTGGCCGCGGCGAAGCAGCTTGCGGCGCCAGCTCCAAAGGGCAGCAAGCTCGAGCCAGAGCCCACCGGGTCCGTACGCGACAGCTTTGCCGCCCAACCCTGCGATCCCATGAAAAACGTTGGGCACCGAAGTGATGGGTGCACCGCGCCTGCAGCTACACAGACCGTCGCATACTTGCCGGAACGCCGGATGCTGAATTTTGATCGACTTTGCCAAGCGCTCGAGCGCTTGGGCTTGAGAGCTCGCGACCATATCCAGGGGGACTATGGCCAGAACCGGATGCAGTCTGGCAAGCAACCTGACCGTAAGGTCACGCGTCGCCTGGCCCTCGGCACACAGGCTTGTCGAGGAGCTCGTCGGCGATGTCGAGGGCGCAATTTTAGGGACGCTGCCCTGGAGGGAGAGGAACCGAAATCCAACTCTGTCAACTCTAGCCTCAATTTTGAGAGAGATGCGTGACCATCACTCCACTAGCATTTCCGTCTACCAGAAGCGGACATAGCTGCGTCAACACCCAGGTCACGCGCGACGTGCTATGCTCATAGCTCCGGTGATTCCACGCTAGGAGGAAAAGATACGGAATCATAGGTGAAGGCAAGCTCCAGTAAGTCAGAGAATAAACATGACCAAGCCCATTCGGATCCTCGTACCAGTCGATAGCCAAGACGCCGAAGCGCTTCGCATTGCGCTGGGTTATGCCCAGAAGATCTGTGAGAAATTTGGACCGGAGGTACAGGACATAGTCCTACTAGTACATACCAAGCAACAGCTGGACCACACGGGTCTTTCCCAGTCGTTGGGTGCTGGCCATGTCAAGGCTCTTGCCAAGGGACCGATCTCACTGTCCGGGGGTGGCCGCTTGCATGCTGAAACCATGAAGACATGGCGCTACCCGCCGCGAAAGTCGGTGGTTGTGGTCTACTATGCGGAGCCGCGAATCCTCGATTTTGTCGATGATCTGAATAACATCGCTGGCGTAGTGGTCGTCCCGGACATCCCCGCAGCGGCGGATGGTTGGGTGGCCCGCTGGGGCGCGATCATACACGGCCAGGCGCAACAGGCTCCGCCATCCGCCCTGATCGACGACCCTGTGTTTGTGCGCGCGATTGAAACGCTATCCAGCATGATCAACCTATCGACCGGCCTGGGGCATCCTCGCGACAAGGCGATGGCAAACGAGATCATGCGCATTCTCCGAACCAAGGGACACTCCGACCAATCTGCAAATATCAAGTCTTGGGCTATCCGGCGTGGATGGCGGCCTGATCACGCCGCAGATCTCGAAGCGCTGGCCAGGAAGATATGGGCGCTGAGGGCCAAACCGAGCCTTTCGGGCATCCACGATCCCGAAGGGCGCTACCGGCGCTGGCAGGCTGACTCGTGAATGCGTGTAGAGCCGGTTCGAGGTCATTTGTCATTGTTCAATTCGAAGGCGCCGGACATGAGGCGGTGCGGCACCATCGCATCGTCCCGACCTTGAAGCGGTTGGCAACTGGAAGGCTTTGGCACTCCACCGCAATAGGGTTTGCATCGAGCAGAAATCGGCTTCGGTGTATCCCGCGACTTCCCGGCGTTTTTGCGGTCGGCATGCAACCGAACTTGAGACATCGTCGAGCTTCAGCCTGGTCTGGTTGAAGACATTCTGAAGGGCGCTTCCCATTTTTCTCCGCTGGGACCGCTTCACCTGGAGATAATGTCAAAGAGGGCCTCGGCCGATGGTGATCTCAACGAACAAGCTGAAGCCGCCGCCGTGCACCGACGCAATCGGTTGGCGTAAGATCACACAGGCTGGGCAACTCGGTCGTTATGCACCAGAGGCGATCATCGCTGCCTTCCAATATGCCGGCAGCAAGGATCGGCACCTTCGTGAGGATATGGCTAGCTATCTCTCCAATCTGGCGCAGCGGGTTCTGCGCAAGCGCGTCGGAACCAACAAGATGAATAGCGGCCAGGACATCATCGACGACGTCTACGACGAATTCTTCGCCGCAATCTGCAATCCGAACTGCGCCGACGCCAAAGGATACCGAGAATCCTTCTATGGACGACTGACGTTCCGGCTCAAGGACGCTATCGCCGAGGAGGAGGCGGCGAAGCGGATCCCGCCGCCCGAGGAGAAAAAGCCCGCGGCCCGTAACTCGAACGATGACAGCAAGGCCGACGATGGCGAGATCTCAGGTAAAATGGAATTGAGGCCAGCGCTAGAAGAGAGCGCCGATGGCTTGTTTGAGATCGAGGAACATACTGCGGATGCCGGTGTCAAACGACCAGACCCGGCGTTGCTACAGAACGTTGAGGAGCTCGCCGAGACAATAGATGTGGAGCGGACCCTTGCCCAGATCCCCGATCCGCGCAAACGTCTCGCGTTTCGGCTTCACGTGGATCAGGTTCCCTGCGGTGGGACAAAGGGGACTGTCTCAATCGCGGGGGCTTTAGGAATTGACCGCAAGACGGCAGAACATTGGGTCGCGGAGGTTCGCGCGTTGCTGATCGAGAACGTGAACCAAGTTCGAGCCGTGACGCGGCGCGCAGCGGGAGAATGATAATGGCGAAAACAATGAGCAAGGATCGAGATGATGTCCTCTACAGCTTCCATACTGACTGCCCGGCGCCGAGCGCCGCCGACATCATCGAATGGACTAAGCGGTTTCCACAATATGCCGAGGATATTCGTGCGCACGCCGCAATTGCGCGCGACTGGACGGCTCAGGCGGACGTAGATGTTGAGATCGACGAAGTTACCCTCCAGCGTGCTCATAGCCGTGCGCTGAACATAATCTATCGAAGTGCCGAGGCCGACAGTGGAGTGCCCTCCCAGGCGGTCGGCTTTTTCGAACTTTTGACGCGCGCGGGAACCAGGATTTCGGATATCGCTACCGAGATCGGGATCGCGCGAGCGGTTGTGGCGGACCTCTTCAATGGCTGGATGCGGCCCCCCGTGGGCGGAAGGCTTTCGCGCGCGGTGATGCATGCGCTGCGTATTGATCAAGCGGCCTTCGACAGAGAAGTTTTGTTTGCGCTCGCCAATCCGCGCATGGGTGAGGCGAAGGCATCCGGGCCACCGCAGGTCTTACAACGTAGCTACAGGGAAATTGTCGAGAGCAGCGGGATGTCGGCAGAGCGAATACATTACTGGCTTGAAGAGGATTAGCTTTTGGATGCCTGGATCGATATTCGGCGGAAAGCCCGTGAGGTTCATCTGGCAGCACTTAAGGGTGCAAATGGCGATCGGAGTGCTGAGGCACTTGTCGCGGGCGCACTCAACGTGGCGGATCTTGAGCTGCGGAGGGTAGCGTTGGCCCCAGGGGTATTGGGTTCCCTCGACAGGGCCGCAGAACTCGTCAACGTCGCACAGGGCCAAGATCCTATCGACGAGCGCGTCGTGATCGCCCATGAACTCGGCCATTTCTATCTGCACTTGGACACTCGCAGCGAAGTGCGTGTGACAGCCCACGCGCTTGGAGGCGACCCGATTGATAGTGGCGCAGGCCGGGTCGAAGGATACGCGCCGACCGAGCGCAAGGAGGTCCAAGCCGACGTTTTTGCAGGCGAGTTCCTTTGCCCCTCGGACTGGTTAAGGACGGAATTTGTCGAAAGACGCCGCCGCCCATCCGAGATCGCCGCTGCGCTCGGACTGCCCGCCGCTCTTGTCAGCAGCCAAATGGCGCGCGCGCTCCTTCTCCCACCGCTCCGACCGCCGCCCCCGCAACGACCCGTCAATGCAGCCGAGCTCGATGATAGCCAACAAGGGGCAGTGCTGTGGGATCAGGGACCGCTGCTACTCGATGCTGGTCCCGGCACCGGCAAGACGCGCACACTGGTGCGCCGCATCGAGCATTTGCTCGCAAACAACGTCATGCCGACCGAATTCCTCGCACTCACTTTTTCGAACCGGGCTGCCGAGGAAATGCGCGAGCGGCTTTCGGCCGCCAGTGCGGAAGCATCCATTCAGATGTGGGTGGGAACCTTCCACGCCTTCGGGCTCGAACTCCTCAAGAAGTGGCCCTCAGGCCTTGGCCGCACGCTTCCCTTGAAGGTATTCGACCAGACGGCATCGCTCGCACTCTTGGAAGCCAACCTTGAGAAGCTGGACCTCGTCTACTATCAGAATCTGTACGAGCCTGCCTTTGAGCTCGCGCCGGTCTTGCGCGCGATTTCACGCTGTAAGGATGAGCTGGTCTCGCCGGCTGACTATGCCCGCGCGGCTGTCGATTATAAAGCAACAGCTTCGGATGAGGAGGACCTTGAAGCTGCAGACAAGATGCTGGAGTTCGCCCACATCTATGAAGTCTACGAGGACGCCTTATTGCTGGCGAACGCGGTCGACTTCGGAGATCTCATCAGGCTCGCAATCGATCTCATTCAGAACAACGCGGATGCGCGTGCCTATGTGATGGGCTTCAAACACGTGCTGGTCGACGAATACCAGGACGTCAACTTCGCCAGCGCCAAATTCCTGCAGGCGATCGCCGGCGCCAATCCCAATCTTTGGGTCGTCGCGGATCCACGCCAGTCGATCTATCGTTTCCGCGGCGCGGAGCCGGAGAACGTCGCGCGCTTCGTGCCGGACTTTAAGGGGACGCGCCTGGCCCTCAATACAAATTACCGGTCGACGAAACCTATCGTTGACGCCTTTCAACGCTTCGCCAACGACGGCATGCGCGTAGCCAGCCAATGGAAAGTTGAGCGCCCGGAAGCGGGCAGCATTTCACTCACAGTCGCGCCGACCGTGAGCGACGAGGCTGCTGGCATCCGCGATCAGATAGCGCAGTTTCATGCGAACGGCATTCCGTTCGCGGACCAGGTCATCCTGGCCCGAACGCACTTAACCCTGGCGCGAATTACGGGGCCCCTTGAGGCGATGAACGTGCCACTCCTTTATCTTGGCGACCTCTTTGAGCGCGCTGAGATCCGGGACTTGCTATCCCTCCTCGCGCTTGACGCCGAGCGTGGCGCGGTGGGCCTGGCGCGCGTCGCGGCACTGCCCGAATACGCCGTGTTGCGGGAAGAAGTGCTCACGTTAATCGAGTGGGGCCGCGCAAATGGAGTGTCCGTCTTTGAAGCGC
Source organism: Mesorhizobium sp. M1396 (assembly GCF_040317725.1). NCBI lineage: Bacteria > Pseudomonadati > Pseudomonadota > Alphaproteobacteria > Hyphomicrobiales > Phyllobacteriaceae > Mesorhizobium > Mesorhizobium sp. M1396. The sequence continues at coordinate 19,782 of NZ_JAMYLA010000023.1, forward strand.
TTGCACGCCTTGCTGAGGTGCCAGGTCTCAGTGGGGCCGGAGGGGCAGGTCTGGCCAGGCTGGCTGGACAGTTAGGGGGTTTGCGCCGCTCTTCACCCTGGACAATGCTCACCACCTGGCTTTTCGAGCGGAGTGACTATCTTCGACCTATTCTCTTGCGCCAGGACCCGGCCGCGCAGCAGCAGCTCATTGCAATCTATCAGTTCTTGAAGGTGGCTGTCGAATTCGCGGCCACTGGCGGGCGAAGCCGGCGACGCTTTCTGGCTCGCGTACGGCGCATCGAGGCGCTCAACGAAGATACGGCGTACAGAGCAATTTCGTCGGAAGCGACCGACATGGACGCGGTCCGCGTCATGACCATTCACGGCAGCAAGGGATTGGAATTTCGCGGCGTGCATTTGCCGGGCCTCGCCACGACGTACATGCCGAGCAACCGCCAAGCCGTGCGCGTTCCGCCGCCGCCTTCTCTCGACCGGCTCGCTATGACGTCGGATGACCACGATCACGAGGAGCAGTCACTATTCTTCGTTGCACTCTCGAGAGCGCGCGATCACCTCGCATTGAGCCGCGCCGAGCGATACACACCTTCCCGAAAATCCAGTCCATCGAAGTTTCTCGCGCTCCTTGCAGGGCTTTCCAGCAGAAACCGTGCGGCAGGGCCAGCGGCCCACGCCAAGCGGGGGCTAGCGCGGGCGACCGCGCCCGCCCTGAGCTATGGGGAAGATGCTCTCGGGGTTTATATCAACTGCCCTGCGCGCTATGGCTACAAGGTGAAGGATGGGCTTCTTGGTGGTCCGGAGAGCTCGGCCTATGTGCGGTTCCACGCCTGTGTCTACGATACGGTCGGCTGGCTTGAGGACCAGCGCGCGGCAGGCACTACGGCTGGGGTCGCGGATACGCTGGCGCACTTCACCGCCGATTGGGCCGAACACGGTCCGATTAAACACCCATTTCAGAAATACTACCGTGCCATCGGGATGCAAATGGTCACGCGTATGGCCGAAGCCGTCATAGGTGAAACTGGTCACTACGACCGGCGGGAATGGTTGGTCAACCTCGATGGCCGCAAGGTTGCGGTTACCCCCGATCGTGTCATCATCGCGACCGACGGCTGCGTGACGATCCAGAGGGTTCGCACCGGCAAGAAGACCAAGTCGGAATCGGACAAGGAAATCTACGCCTTGCTTCGGCTGGGTGCCCGTCAGCTTTATCCCGGCAGGCGGATCACGGTCGAGGCATACTACCTGGGGACCGGTGAACGTATGGTTCCGCCGCTGAAGGATGATGGCAAGCTGCTGGAACGATATTCGGAAGCAATCGCCGGAATCGAGAGTGGCGACTTCGGTCCTAAGACGGGCCGGAGTTGCCCAGGCTGCCCCTACTATTTGACCTGCGGCGGCTAGCCGGCCAGTTCCCATTTTTCCGCGCTCGCGGCGCTTCACTTTCAGAGGGTTTTACGCCCCAGAAAGGAAGCACCGAAAATGCCTACGAAAACCATCTTCATCCGTAGCCGTGAACTGCCCGCGGCCATCGAGACCGAGATCGTGGAGGCCGCGCTCGTCGCGGATCTCTTGGAAGCGATCAAACATGCCGGGATCGCAATCAACGCCGACACCGCGATTTTCATCGACGAGGCGGAGGTACCACACGCGATGACGCCGAACTTGCCGGCGACAGACCTTAAGCGCGGCTCCCACGTGCACGTCACCAAATGCAAGAAGATCGAGGTGACGATCAACTATCTGGCGGAGACGGCGACGCACAAGTTCGCCCCGGGCGCACGCGTGCGCCGTGTCAAGGCCTGGGCGATCGACAAATTCAAGCTGAGCGCGCACGACGCGGACGAGCATGTGCTGCAGATGTGTGGCACCACGCGCCGTCCGGCAAGCGATACGCCGCTCAACGAACTGACGGACGGCAAGACCTGTGCCGTCTGCTTCGACCTCGTCCCCGAGAAGCGCGTCGAGGGCTGAGCCATGAACCGTGTGGTGCCGCCGGACCGACTGCTCTTGGAGGCCGATCTGGCGGCCACTGCCTTCCGGGTCGGCGAGATCGATGGGCGCTGGCGTCTAGGCATGATCTCCTGGCCGCACGTCATCATCGCGGTCACGGCGCCGCAGCGGCCCAATAGCCCTGCCGAGTTCGCATTCCGCTTCGAGTGCACTGGCTACCGGCAGTTGCCGGTGACGGCGCAGCCATGGGACCTGCGCACTAACGGACCACTGCCGGCGAAGGACTGGCCCACGGGCCGGTCCATCGTGCCCTCCATCTTCCGCCCGGAGTGGCGTGAGGGGCGGTGCCTCTACCTGCCCTGCGATCGCCTCTCGATCGAAGGCCATCCCGGTTGGATCACCGACCATCCGAGCCGTCTGTGGGATCCAAAACGCGGCATCACCTGTTACCTGGAGCAGCTCCATGACCTTTTCCATCAAGGCGATTATTCGGGCGTTCGTGGCGCCTGAGCACCGGTTATCGATGTCGCGCAAAATGTGGGGCAACACGCTTGCCGAATTGCGGCGCCGAGGTGGCGGGCGCACCGAATCCGGCGTGTTTCTCCTCGGCGTCATCGCGGGCAAGCGGCGGCGGGCGGTCACGGCAATCTATTATGATGAGTTGGATCCCGACGCGTATTCGTCGGGTGTGTGCGTCCTCCATGGAGATGCCTTCGCCAAGCTGTGGGCGCGCTGCCGATCGCTTGGCCTAACGGTCGTCGCGGACGTGCATACGCATCCGGGCGTTGCGCTGCAGAGTGGTAGCGATCGCACCAACCCGATGGTCGCTCGCGAGGGGCACATTGCGATCATCGTACCGAACTTCGCCGCCGTCCCGGTTCAGCAGGCGAGATTGGGCATCTTCGAATACCGGGGCGGACATCAGTGGTTCGACCGGACCGAAGCACATGCCACCGGCTACTTCTACAATGGCTTCTGGGGATAATGATGACCAACACGCTCAGCGCTGATAATCTGCACCGCACCGCCAAGTACTTCATGGATCGTGGCACAGCCGCCTCTCATCAGGAAGCGATGGCCATGCTGGGCCGCTTTGGCCTCAATGTCCATGTCGGCGCCGACATCGCCGCCTCGGCTGCTAAGCAGGTGGCGCTGCTTTCCCTGGTCAATCTCGGCCACCGCACCCTGCTTGCCGGGGTACGGGTAGTCGGGGCTCCCGAATGCAACAACCTGACTACGCTCAGCACAGCGCCGACGCTGCGTGATGCGATCGCAGATCTGGGCGGCCTGTGCTGTGACGCGGCGGATGCCGTTGCACCTGCTGCCGTCATCGGGAATGGCGAGGCTCCACCAAACACCGTTGTCGGATGGCGGCTCACCTGGGAAGGCTGGCGCGGAGGCGTTGCGCCATTGCGCGATCAGTTGCGCCTTGCGGATGATGAGCACATGGCCCTCGCGCCGCTGGTAGCGGCGGCTTGCCTTATGACGGAGGTCTTCAGCTTCCACGCTGGCGATCATCCGATGGCGGGTCGGCGCGTGGCGGGCCTATCGCTCTGGAGGCCGGGTGTGGATTGGCGTGAACCGTCGGCTGACGAACCTGCCCTCAGCTATTTGCCATCGCGCCTCTGGCTCATTGGCCTTGGCAATCTCGGGCAAGCATTCTGCTGGGTATTGGCCGCGCTGCCCTACAAGGATCACGCCGAGGTCGAGCTGGTCCTCCAGGATTTCGACACCTTGGCGACCTCGAACGCTAGCACGTCGATGCTCTCTTTTGACGCCGACGTCGGTACGAAAAAGGCTCGGATTGCCGCCGCATGGCTGGAAGCGCAGGGGTTCAAAACGGTCATCGAGGAGCGTCGCTTCGGTCCGGCGATCAAGCGCGAGAACGCTGAGCCGGGCGTTGCGCTGTGTGGCGTCGACAATGCGCTAGCGCGCGCGGCATTGGAGGATGCTGATTTCGACTTTGTGGTTGAGGCAGGCCTTGGCGCTGGCCCCGACGGGTTCCGCGGCATTTCTGTCCATACGTTTCCTGGGTCGCGAACGGCCCGCTCGATTTGGTCGAATGTCGCGATCCCCGCCGCATCCGTCGCGCACATGCCGGCCTACGAAAAACTCGTCAACGCGGGCATGGACGAGTGCGGGCTTGCCATATTGGCCTCGCGCACGGTCGGTGTTCCCTTCGTAGGGCTGTTGGCAGCGACATTGGCGATCTCAGAGTTGTTGCGCCGGCTGCATGGTGGGGCGACGTTCGAATTGATATCGACCTCCAGCAACACGCTGGACGACGTTACCACCATCGCCGCGGCGGTCACCACCCCTTACGGCTTTGGACATCTTGCGGCCAGGAGATAGCGAGGTGAACCGCCTCCCGAGACACGACCTGTAGAACGGCTCGGCTAGCACCACTACCTGTCGTGAAATTCATCTATCGAGCCGGCAGTCGAATATCACTATGTTCAGGGGCTGGAGACCTGAATGGCATTTCGATTCGTACACACCGCCGACATTCATCTTGACTCGCCGCTGCGCTCGCTGGCGCTGCGCAACCCTGAGCTTGCCGAGCTCGTCGGTGACGCCAGCCGCCAAGCGTTCATCTCGATTGTCGATCTCTGTCTTGCCGAGCGTGTCGATGCGCTGGTCATTGCGGGCGATCTCTACGATGGCGATCAGACGTCGATGAAAACCGCCCGCTTTCTGGCCTCGCAAATGTCCGGCCTGCACCAGGCCGGCATCAGGGTCTTCAAGATTCGCGGCAACCACGACGCCCTGTCGCGGATATCGAAACAGCTTGTGTTTCCCGACACCGTCACGATCTTCGGCGGCCGTCCCCAGTCTGTGCAGCAAACCGCCGGCGGGCTCGACGTCATATTTCATGGATTGAGCTTCGCGACCCCAAAGGCACCGGAGAGCTTGCTGCCCAAATATCCGGCCGCCCATGAGGGCGCGGTCAATGTCGGCATCATGCGCACCAGTCTCGCCGGATCGCCCGGGCACGATGTCTATGCCCCCTGCAACCTGGCTGATCTGCACGCGCATGGTTTCGACTACTGGGCGCTCGGCCATATCCATAAGGGAACGCGCCGGGCCTGACCAGCGGAGCTATCACCGCAGTGGCGCCCGCCGGCGAAAAAATGCCCAATCCTAATACGTTGGAATTCATCCCACGGATTGTCTCACTCGTCATAGGTCTGCTGCAGGGCGACGGTGTGCTGCAGACGATCTGGTGCCCTTCGTCGCCCAAGCAAAAGCCTTTTATCGCGCGGCATGCCGTCGAAGGTTAGGGCATCAGCGGCGGCATGGTCCGATGATATCAAGCCGAATTGCCGGGCCGTCATCAATCTGCGTAGACTTTGTTTATGCTGAGAATCGGGTCGGAATTACAGTTGAGCGCTTCCGACCTGGTCGGCTACCTGAACTGCGGCCACCTGACTACGCTTGACCTTCAGGTGGCGGATGGCGAGCTTGAGAAGCCGAAGATCTGGGATCCGCTGCTCGAGATCCTGCAGCAGCGCGGCGCCGCGCACGAGGCGGCCTATGTCGATCACCTACGGGCGTCCGGCTTTACTGTCGCGGTCATCGAGGGCAAGGGCATCGATGACGGCTCAGTGGCCGCCACGATTGAGGCGATGCGTGCCGGTGCGCAGATCATCGTGCAAGCCGCTCTGCGCGCGCCGCCCTTCACGGGCCGGGCCGACATCCTCCGGCGCGTCGAGACGCCAAGCGATCTCGGCGCCTGGTCCTACGAAGTCGTTGACACCAAGCTCGCCCGCGAAACCAAGGGCGGGACGGTGCTGCAGCTCTGCCTCTATTCTGATCTCGTCGGGCAGGTGCAGGGCCTCATGCCAGAATACGCCTACGTTGTCGCGCCTCTCACCGGCTTCGAGCCGGAGGCCTTTCGGGTCAGCGACTATGCCGCCTACTACCGCAATGTCCGGGAACGCTTCGCCGCGTCCCTGAACGGAAACGACGGCACCTATCCGGAGCCGGTCGCTCATTGCGACATCTGCCGCTGGCGGGGCCAATGCGACGACCGGCGCCACCAGGACGATCACCTCTCCCTTGTGGCCGGGATCACGGCCGTGCAGCGCGGCGAATTCGCCGGCCACAACGTCGCCACCATGACCGCGCTGGCCGAGCTCCCCCTTCCGCTGCCGTGGAAGCCGGAGCGCGGCGCCGCTTCGTCCTACAATCGCATTCGGGAGCAGGCCCGGATCCAGGTCGCGGGGCGCGCGGCCGGGCAGCTGCTCCATGAAGCGCTGCCGATAGAACCGGGCTTTGGCCTGTGCCGCCTGCCGGAACCGGACGACGGCGACATCTTCTTCGATCTCGAAGGCGACCCCTTCGTCGGCGATGGCGGCCTCGAATATCTCTTCGGCTACGCCTTCCAGGACGCAGAGGGCGCCCTCACCTACGTCGCCGACTGGTGTCTCACGCCGGCCGATGAAAAGGCCGCCTTTGAACGCTTCGTCGATTTCGTGATCGAGCGGCGAGCGCATCATCCCGGCATGCACATTTATCACTACGCGGCCTATGAGGTGGGCGCGCTCAAACGCCTGATGGGGCGCTACGCCACGCGTGAGGAAGAGATCGATACGCTGCTGCGCGGGCAGGTCCTGGTTGATCTCTACGCGGTGGTCCGCCACGCCATCCGCGCCAGCGTCGAGAGCTATTCCATCAAGAAGCTGGAGCCGCTCTACGAATTCACGCGCGCGGTGTCGCTGCCCGATGCCAACTATGCCTTGAGCAAGGTCCAGGCCCGCCTAGAGCTCGGGGATGCAGGTGGCATCGATGCGGATGATCGGGCTGTCGTGGCGGGCTACAACCAAGATGATTGTGTCTCGACGGAGCGGCTTCGGGACTGGCTGGAGGGCCTGCGGACTGACGCGGTCGCCTCAGGCGTGGAGATTCCCCGGCCGGCTCCGCCTGGAGAGGACGCTCCGCCAGATATTACAGCCTGGCAGGCGCGGATCGATGCAGTAGTGGCCAAGTTGACCGATGGCATTGCGGTGGACTCCGCGGAGCGCAGCGCCGAGCAGCAGGCGCTCTACGTACTGGCGAACGTGCTCGACTGGCATCGCCGGGAGGAGAAGGCGATCTGGTGGGAATATTTCCGGCTGGCGGCGCTGTCCGCGGACGAGCTGGAGGACGAGCGGGCAGGCATCGCCGGCCTCGAGTTCGTGGATACCGTGGGCGGAACCGCCAAGGCCCCTATCCACCGCTATAGATTTCCCCCGCAGGACGCGGAGTTTCGCGGTGGAGAAGATTTGCGCAGCGTCGGCGGCGAGCGGTTCGGCAAAGTCGAGGCCGTCGACCTGGAACATCGCTTCATCGACATCAAGAAGGGCGGCGACACCGCCGGTTTTCACCCCGAAGCTGTCTTCGCCCATACCTACATCGACACGGCTGTTCTGGCAGAGTCCCTGGTTCAGATCGGCGAGTACGTGGCGGATCATGGCATTGCCGGTCCCAGCGCCTATAAGGCGGCGCGCTATCTGCTGCTGCGGCGGCCGCCCGATGCCGGCGGCGCGGCGTTGCGCCAGCCGGGCGAGAGCGCGGTCGACGCGGCCTGCCGCCTCGTCCCGGCCTTGCAGGGCGTGCTCGCCATTCAGGGACCGCCTGGCGCGGGCAAGACCCATACCGGCGCGTACGCGATCCTTGCGCTGGTCAGGGCCGGCCTTCGCGTCGGGGTGACCGCCAACAGCCACAAGGTCATTCGCAACCTGCTCGCGAAGGCCGCCGAGGAAGCAGCGAAGGAAGACTTCGACCTGCAGTGCCTGCATAAGGTCACGGATGCGGAAGACAATGTCCCGCACCTCACCTTCACGACGAAGAACCCCGAGGCCCTCGGCGCCTTTGCAAGCGGCTACCACGTCCTCGGAGGCACGGGTTCCTGTGGGCCCGGCCCGATGCGGCTGGCCTCGTCGACGTGCTGTTCGTGGATGAGGCCGCGCAGATGTCACTCGCCAACGTGCTTGCCATATCACCGGCCGCAGCCAGCCTTGTCCTGCTTGGCGATCCGCAGCAGCTTGAGCAGCCGATGCAGGGCTCGCATCCCGAAGGTACGGAGGTCTCGGCCCTCGACCGCCTTCTCGGCGGGCGGCAGACCATCGCCGAGGACGAGGGCCTGTTCCTCGACCAGACCTGGCGCCTCCACCCCAACATCTGCCGGTTCACCTCCGAACTGTTCTACGAAAGCCGCCTCCTTCCCCGTCCCGGTCTCGAGAACCAGGCCATCCTGATGGACGGCCCGCTTGGCGGGAGCGGCCTGCGCTATGTCGCGGTGCAGCACAGCGGCAACCAGAATTCCAGCCCGGAGGAAGCCGACCGTATCCGCAATATTGTGAGCGGGATCCTCGCTTCGGGCGCACGTTGGCGCGACCGCGAGGGTAACAAGGCGTCGCTTACCCCGAACGACATCCTGGTTATCGCGCCCTACAACGCGCAGGTCTTTGAAATCCAGGCGCGCCTCCCCGGCGCGCGGGTAGGGACGGTTGACAAGTTCCAGGGGCAGGAGGCGCCCATCGTGATCTATTCCATTACGACCTCCAGTCATGCCGACGCCCCGCGTGGTATGGAGTTCCTCTACAGCGCGAACCGGCTCAATGTGGCCACCTCCCGCGCCAAGGCACTGTGCATTCTCGTGGCCAATCCGGACGTGTTCGAGCCGGAATGTCGGACGCCGCGCCAGATGCAGCTCGCCAACGGCTTCTGCCGCTACCTGGAAATGGCCGATTTGGTCGATCCATAGCCGTATCGCGAGGGCGCGGCCATGGCCGTTGAAAGGCGGCCGCGAGGAAGAATATCCAGGTGCTCGACACCGCACATGTCAAGGCGGCCGGATGGTGATCATGGCCGGGACGCTGCAGGCGCACCCTGCCATCGCCGAGACGGATGGAATGGGGGCGGAGCCAGCGCGCTAGCTGTCATGGTTCCCATGCCCCAGCTGCGAACAGGCCAGGAACCTTCTCTTGCCTCCTCCACGGTGAAATGAAAGTCCTTGAACCGCCGCGCTTCGATGCGAGGCAGCATGTCCGAAAACTGCGCCCTGGTGACTTGGAGGGAGAGGCTCAGCGACGGCAGGAGATCGGCCGGGAAGAGCTTGCCCGCGTCAGGGAACTCCGTCTTCATGGGCGTGGGCGCCATGATCATGACGACGCCTGGCCACCGGAACGCCGCGTCCGGCATGATGAGCGTGGCGGGGAGAATGATATAGGTGAACTCGACCGACTTGCGGGGCGGGCCTGGCTGGACCACCTGGCCGAAGTTGACACTGCCGAGCCTACGATCTCGCCGCCCCACTTGCCGACACCATCGGCGGCAACTTAAGACGGCCGCCCTTTTTGCGGACAGTCATTCGGTAGGTGTGGCGCCAGGAAGCGTGGCAATATCGATATCCGCTGCCTCCAGCCTGCGCCTGGCCGCCGCGACGACCTCAGCGCCAAACTGCGGCGCGTGCCGCAGGACGATGGCTTCGCCGGTCAGCTCCGGCATGTTCCGCTCCAGCAGCATGACAAAGCCGTCGGTGCCTTTGGCGCTCATGGCTCAGTCTTGAAGGGTCTGGACCACTCCCGCCCTTGCGACTTTCTGCCTTGTGCGCGCGAGCCGGGTCGTCTTTCCCCGCTCTTCGGATAGCACATGCTCGAAGGCATGTATCGTCTGCCAGAAATCATGCTCCACGGTCCCCGGCCTCTCTTTGGGCAGGACCGAAACCAGCTTTCGGAATGCGGCGTCTGCGACGCCCGGCTCACCCTTGTCCCTGGCGTTCCTGATCCACGATCTCAGCTTTTCGGGATCATTGCAGTTCTCGATCAGTCCCAGGATCTTCGCGATGTCGCTCATGCGGTCCTCCCTTTCGCCCTTGGCCAGCAGGCCTTTTTGCCCACCGCAGCGACTGCGAGGGGTACGAGGTAGCTTCGAAGACGCGGCCCAGCAAAATCAAGTGGCCCGGCTTATATATGCCCGTTTCCATATGGCTTTCATCGACCATGCATTTGGTCATATATGCTTACCGGAAAGCATGGGAATGCGGTATGCGCAAAGCAAGCTTGGCACTTGAAGCCTTCATTGACGAAACGATCCAAAAAGGGCGCGAGAGACGATACATCCCGACAGTCTTCATAGGGATGCGCCGACAGCTAGGCACTATCCCCGCCATATCGAAGCTCGTTCGAAGCGGCGACATCGAGAGCGGCTTTAAACGCCTTCACAAGCTCAATCTGCTTGATTGGACGATTGAGGCTGCCGTCGAGAAGTTCCCTGATGAGTTTACTGGCGACGATCTCGAATGCGCCGCGTTCCGACTGCGTGAAGCGCGAAAGGACGATCATTGAATGCCAACCGGGCAGCCTAAAGGCCAGAAGCCTCTGCCTAAAGCGTCTCTGGAGCCGCGACCTTCCTCGTGTTCACCGACCGGGAGCCGTCAACCTCTCTAATCGGCAACGGCGATAATCACAACGGGCAGCGAAAAGAGTCTGGTCCTGGCCATGTCGCGCACAATCCGAACACAACTAACTGGCCTGGCACAAAGTGACCTATGTTGGATCGCCGGGATCGCTGGTACGGTGAACCCTTAGGTTTTTATCCAGATGGAAGTATCTGCGGCCCTCTTTCGGACCGGTGGTTCGCGACATTCCTGCGTTAAAGGTTATGCGGTGATCACGGCCACCGCTTTGGACGAAGGCGAGAAAGAAGATTGGACCAGACTGTAGCAAAAAGGGGATCGTGCAGCTTTGGAGTGCTACCTCGATCTCGTTCCTGTTGCGGTTGTGCCGGTCAACGAGATCGAATGCCCAGCGAAACTGATTTCGGGCTGCCTTCATAATGTGAAAGCCGGCTGCAGCAATCCCATATGCCAAAATAGCGTTCTTTGACAGGTCGGAGATTGTTACATCCTGGCCACTGGAACGCTTTTCTGCCTGACCGATGCGACGGATGTTGTCCGTGCAATAGAACTCGAATGCGACCTTGTGCAGGTAGTAGACGTTCTGAACGTTCACGGTCGCCTCGATCAAATCCCTTGGCTGGCAGGTGAACTTCTTGGGCCGGTCGGGATTGCCATATTCGCACACGATTTCGTCGCCACTCACTCTGTAGCTGCTGTGATGGGCAATGTTCCGAAGCTGAGAGAGCGAAATGCCAAAGGGCCTGGGTTGGTAGAGCTGAGGGTCCACGTCGATCAGCTTCTCAGTCAACGCACCAAGCGACAAGCGCGGACGCTGGTCGCCAAACCTACCCCGACCTTCTGCTACGGCGCGGACCGCAAGACGCAAGCGCAAGAATGGCTGCAGGCTCGCCTCGATCATGTCGGCCATGTCTCGCAAGCAACTCCTCGCAAAGGCGTACGTTTTAAGCTCGGCCTTGTCCGCTTCTAGTTCCGCGATGCTAACCACATGGCTGTAAGCGCGGTCCATCTCGGCAAAGAAGTTCGCCAGCCGTTCGAAGAGACAGGTGGGGTCCGAGGCTTCGGCAGCTCGGTACTCCTGCAAGAGTGTATGCAGAAGTGGCTCAGACCAAGCGCGAGTCTTCTTAAAAAACGCGTGCTCATAGGTGAGGCCGCCAGATCCAAGTCCTGCGCTCAGGTTCTCCTCGCTCTTGAATAACGGGCGAAGATCGGCTTCTGTTTCCCTCAGTTGATCCTCGAGCGAGCGTTTCATTCCGATGCCGGCCGGTTCAAGCTCGCTCTGAAGGCGGGTGAACATGTTTGACAGATCTTCAAGCCCAGTCCTGCTCACTGCCATCTCCAGTCGCCAAAATCGTTCGGCAAACTCACCACGACGTCCGGCGGCATCGAGAATCGCCGTGCGGTCGGGTTCCAACTAGCGATTCGAGATACACTCGAATAAAGCTACCCGTCGCAAGTAATCTTTGACGCCGAATCACCCCAACGCCGATCGGCCGGTACTCGCTGCGTATCGTCAACATAGAGGTGGAAATGCAGATTCGGCAACGAAGTTGGCCTATTACCCAACTTGTCAGCAACCAGAATACAATCAATCTCAATCCGGTTTGGCAGCGGGGGCCGGCCTGGAGGGGCCCGCGGCAAGTGTTGCTGATCGACTCTATCCTCCGTGGAATGGATATTCCGAAAATCTATCTGCGGGCACTCGCGCCCGGGGGTGTGTACTCTCATGACGCAGTGGACGGCCAACAGCGACTCCGAGCGATTTGGGAGTTTAGGTCCGGGGCGCTGACGCTCTTCTACACCGAGGCGCTATCGCCTATTGAAGGTCACCCGATTGCCGGTTTAACGTATGCGCAGCTGCATAAGACTCTCCGGGATCGATTTGACGCATTTGTGGTTAGCGTTGCTGAAATTACGACAGCTACAAACGACGAGATCACAAATCTTTTCTCGCGCCTCCAGATGGGCGTCTCGCTGAACCCGGCTGAGCTCCGAAACGCTATTCTGGGACCCATGCGCCACGTTATCGACGCGGTGGCCACTTCGCATGAGTTTTTCGTGAACAGTCGCATCCCCGACGCTCGCTACAAACGACAGGATTACGCAACACACGCATTCGCGATGGCAGCCTACCGCGGTCGCAAAGACATCAAAGCTCTCGACCTAAAGGAAATGGTTCGGCATTTCGGGCCGACCCAAGCCGAACGCGTTCTCGAAATGTCGGCGGAAGTTGGGGATGCACTAAACGTTCTTGCCGAAGTAAATGAGATCGTCGCGCACAGAATCACTCAAAAGTGGATCTTCGTGGATTTGTGCTGGCTTGTGATGCAACGTCACCAAACTGGCGCAGCCGTTGATGCAGTTAAACTCGCGGCGCGCTATTTGGATTTCGAGGACCGTCGGCGCGAGTTCAACAGCAAACCAGAGGTGCTGATCCGGGGCAGGCGGAGAAACAAGGCGCTTGACCGGCACCTGTACAACTACATTGTTGCATTTCGCTCTCAGGGTGGATTGGCCGTGAATCTCACGGTTAGAAACGCTGCGCTGCGTGCGTTTTGCCCAAACATCGATGCGAGGCCATGATGGCGTTCGACTTGGCACGAATCCCTGACAAGCTAAAGGACGCCTATAGAAAGAACCGTTGTGCGGTCCTGGTGGGCGCTGGTGCATCCGCTGGAGCTGGATTGCCTGTTTGGGGAACGCTTTTAGAAAAGATGATTGCGGAAGGGGAGCGACACCTCGTGGTCGAGTCTGGCAAGGCGAAGGAGTATCGGCAACTCCTGTCGGATCCGAGCAAGTATCTGATGGTTGCCTCCGGCCTCAAGGAAGACATCCACCTCTATTTCGACGAGTTCATCGAATCTAGTTTTATTGCACCAAAACCCAAGCCGACCGACTTTCACCGCGCGTTAGTATCGCTTGATCGCCTTCAATTCGTCCTAACGACTAACTACGACACAATTATCGAGCGTGCTTATCGATCTGCGGGAGATGAAGATGTGCCGGTTCTCACGTTCAAAGAGGTAGGCGAACTTCAGCGCCGACTATCAAAACGTGAATTTTTTATCCTTAAAGCTCACGGCGATGCCGCGAAGGTAGGGAATGGCATCATACTCACCGAGATCGACTACAGAAACATCCTGTACCGACAGCGTGCGTATCAGAGCCTGCTCTCGGCGATGTTCACTATGTTTACAATCGTCTTCGTTGGCGCTTCGATGACTGATCCGGAGATCAAACTGCTCCTAAATTACATTGCTGACGCCTTTGCTCCGGGCTCAGGGCCCAACCACTACGCGGTTATGACTGAACAAGACATAACGGGGGTGGAGAAGGACCGATGGTTCAAGGATCTAAACGTGCAGCTTGTTCCGGTTAGCAAGGCCGACGATTATTTGGAATTGACCGAGTTCCTGGGCGCTCTGAAATCGTCGGTCTAGCCGGCGGGCAACGAATCGCAACAAGGAGCTCAAGCAGCAGCACAGCCATGACCTACAATCCGATCTACCTCGACGGCTTTTCGACTATGCCTCTCGCCCCTGAGGCCCGTGCCGCGATGCTCTCTGCTTGGTCGGCACCCGGAAATGCTGGCTCTCCTCACATCGCTGGCGAGCGAGCAGCCGCAACAATAGAACAAGCACGTGCGTCTGTTGCCCGATTGATAGGGGCAGCGCCGTCGGAAATTGTCTTCACGTCGGGAGCCACGGAGGCGAACAACCTGGCGATTGGCGGTATTGCGCGATTGGCTGTCGAGACTGGCAATAAACGTCGACGGATTGTCGTTTCGGCCGTGGAACATAAAGCCGTGCTTGAACCGGCGCGCGCCCTGCTTGACAAGGGGTTTGACGTTGTGGTGGCGCCGGTTAGCCGGACAGGTTTGGTCGACCTCACCGCACTTGCCGCACTAGTCGACGACAACACATTGCTGGTTTCTGTGATGATGGCGAACAACGAGACCGGGACTCTACAACCTATCGAGGACGTCGTAGCGATCGGACGCGCTGTCGGCGCCTTAATCCATACTGACGCAGCGCAGGCCGTCGGAAAAACCTCAGTCGACGTCGTTGATCTCAATGTCGACTACCTTAGCATTTCCGCGCACAAGTTTTACGGACCGGTGGGGGTTGGGGCTCTGTATGTCGCGGCTGCGGCGCCAACGCCGCTTCCAATTCAATTTGGAGGTGGGCAACAAGGAGGGGTACGGCCCGGCACCGAGCCTGTTCCCCTGTTGGCTGGCCTCGGCGCGGCTGCTCAGGTGGCCGCCGGTCGGATAGAGGAAGATGCAATGCACGGTCGTCGACTTGCCGATCGATTGAGATCTCGGCTCGCCGAACGGCAGGTAAGCTTTGTCAGCACCACAGGTGAGACGTCCGTGTTACCGGGAAGCCTAAGCTTGGTGATGAATGGCGTCGAAGCTGATGACATAGTCTTGGCGTTGGGTCGAACTGTGTGCCTTTCAACTGGATCAGCCTGTGCCTCTGGGCAGATTCTTCCTTCTCACGTCTTGCTCGCTATGGGATTTGATCATCGCGAATCCAAGTCCGTTATTCGGATATTTTGCAATAGATACAATTCCGACGCTGAAATTGATCTTGCCGCCTCGCTCATTGCAGATGCTTTGCTGCAGGCCCGGCACCGGACTGGACGATCCCACCAGTAGCCTGTAGGGTGCTTGTATGAAGCATTCCATCCTTAGTTCCGACGCCCGAGGGCAGTTTGCCGGCCATGAGACGTTCCCATTGCGTCTTCTTTGGCTGAAGAAGGCTTACGATGCTGTGGAATGCGGCGCACCGATTGGAACATTTCAGGAACAGTCAGCTATCGCACGTTTTGGGGTCGGTCGCAACATGGCCGTTTCCATGCGTTATTGGGGCTTGGCGTCCCGCTTTATTGAGGAGGCGGATCGGACGCTCCGCCCGACCCCCTTAGGGCGAGCAATCTTGGCTGACGATGGATATGATCCGTTTGTCGAACGCACCGCTACAACTTGGCTGGTCCATTGGGCAGTAGCCGGCAACCCGTTTCTGACGACGACGGCGTACTATGCCTTCAACGCTTTGACCGCTATCGAGTTTGATCCTCCGATGCTCGTCGACGAGCTGTCGGATCTCGTCGAAGCGAGGGGCTGGAAAGCGACCAGAGGGACTCTCAAACGTGACGTCGAGGTGTTTCTACGTAGCTATATCCGGCGTGAAGACGGCCAGCCCGAGGATGCAGCCGAACCGCTACTTGCGGAGCTCGGTTTGATACGCGAGGCGCGCTTCGGCGGATGGAATGAGTTCGTGCGGGGGCCCAAGCCCACCTTGCCGGATGGAATCTTTGCGTACGCACTTGCCGAATTCTGGGATCGTCAAGGCGGATCCACTGTGATTAGCGCGGAGCAAGTTTGCTACGCAGTTGGATCTCCAGGTCGCGTGTTCAAGCTCGACGAGGATAGTGTCGTAACTCGGCTGATGGGTCTGGAAGCACTCACGGACGGGGCGTGGATTTGGACTGATACAGCCGGCCTGCGGCAGATACAGCGTGTCGGCGAGGTAAATCATTTGGCGCTTGTGGCGCGCGGCTACCATCCCCACTCGGCATTGGCTGTGGCTGCATGACGAAACTCGCCTCGATTGTCGAGATCAATCGCCGTTTTGCGCGCTCTGCGCGTCTGGACGCGGATCTCAATGGCACTCCACCCTTGGTTGGCTATGTGTTGCAGGCTAGCGTGGAAAAATCTCTGTCTACTCTTGCGGCCAGCCAAGTCGACAGCAAGCAAGGGGCATTCACCTGGACCGGGCCTTATGGCGGCGGAAAGTCGAGCGCCGCGCTGTTGATGGCTAACCTCGTGGCTGGACCTCCCGAAAACCGCAAGATCGCGCGGCAGATCGCCGGCAAGACCCTCACTGCAATCTACGAGAAGGCGTTTCCGGAGGATCGTGGACCTTGGGCGGTCGTAGCAGTCACCGGTAGTCGCACTGGGCTTCGCGAAGCAATCGCTGAGGCCGGGGTAATCGCGTTCGGATGGTCGAAAGCAGTTCTAAAGCGCGCCATAGCTAGTGATGACAATCTGATTCAGACGCTATTGACGTCGGCGACCATTACGCACAGCGGCGCCCTCGTGGTGTTAGACGAACTTGGAAAGCTGCTTGAACACGAGGCCCTTGAGGGCGGCGACATTCATCTGTTGCAGGATATCGCCGAGCACAGTGCCCGCAGCGACGGCCGCTTGATTGTGGTCGGCATTTTGCATCAAGCCTTCGATCAATATGCGGCACGGGCTTCGCGCGACGCGCGTCAGGAATGGGTCAAAGTTCAAGGCCGATATCAGGACATTCCATTCCTTGCGGGCGCCGACGAGACGGTGGCACTTCTCGGCCGAGCAATCTCCTGCAACGAGCGACCGAATTCCGCGGCAGTTGCGGCTGATTCAGTTGCCAGAGCTGTCGGAAAGCGACGGCCGACCGAAGAGAAAGTCCTAGCCGAGGCTCTAACTGCAACCTGGCCCCTCAACCCCGTCACATCTCTCTTGCTTGGCCCGGTGTCGCGACAGCGGTTCGCCCAAAACGAGCGGAGTGTGTTTGGTTTCCTAAGCTCAGCCGAACCAGCGGGATTTCAAGAGCATCTCAATACCAGCATTGGAGATAATACCTACAACCCCGATCGACTCTGGGACTATCTCGCTTCTAACTTCGGCATGGCGCTAGCAAGCGGCGCCGATGGACCCCGTTTCAGCTTGGCATTTGAGGCAATCGAGCGGGCAGCAGCAAGAGGTGGTGCACTCCACGTCGCCTTGACAAAATGTGCCGCAGCTATCGAGTTCTTTCGGAATGGATCTGGTCTGGCGCTTGCCGACGACATTCTTGCGGCCGCCACACCCTATGCGTCGGAGGTCGACCGCCGGGCTGCCTTGGCAGAATTGCTCGAATGGGCCATCCTAATTAGGCAACCACGCCTGAACGGATATGCCCTTTTCGCCGGCAGCGATTTCGATCTAGATGATGCTATTGCCAAGGCGACAGGTCCGCTTGATCCGGAGCAGCTGGCGATTACACCGCAACGTGTCGGCTTGGGTTTTGCAACGGCCAAGCGGCACTACTTCCGAACCGGTTCGCTTCGGACCTTTGAAATCATTATTATGCTTGCGGGCCATGTCGACACTGCTGAGCAACTTGCTGATCGCATCAAAGGTCGGCGACTGCAAGGCAGCGGTTCACTTGTTCTTTTGTTAGGCGACGGTTCACTCGATGCCAATGAGATAGCTGGTCGTTGTAAGGCCATTGCCAAACTGCTCCATAAAGCAGATGTGATCGCCGCTATCGGAGGTGTGACAGACGGCTATTCACTTCGCTTAAGCGCCGCCGAGCTATTTGCGATCGAACGCGTCTTCAGAGAGCATCCACAACTTGAAGGCGATCGAATCGCTCGGCGCGAGATGGCTGCGCGGCGGTCCGCCGGGGTTGATCTCGTGCATCGAAACCTTGAAGCCGCACTCAACAACACGCGCTGGTGGTTAGCACCCAACCCGACCCGCTCGCTCCGTGAACCTCTAACGCTCGTGGCGACGGAACTCGCCGATGCCGCTTTTCATCAGGCGCCGGTGCTCCAAAGCGAACTGCTCCAACGTGACCGGCCATCATCAAGCGCAATGGCAGCGCTTCGCGAGCTCTGCCATGCGATGGTGTCGCGTTCAGATCAACCCGCTCTCGGCATCACCGGATTTCCGGCCGAGATGGGATTATATCTGACAGTACTAAAACCATTCGGCCTCCATGCCGAAATCGAGACGGGAGCGTTCGATTTTAGAGGACCGACAGGAACTGGAGACGCCGAGACGTTGAAACCAGCGTGGGCGGTACTTGAAGGGGCTTCGGACATCAGCCTGGGTGAGCTCTACCGGATTTGGGCGGCGCCCCCGATCGGATTGAAGGCAGGAGTAATGCCCGTTCTCGCCCTCGCAAACCTGATGGCCAATCGTGATCGGCTTGCGGTCTACATCGATGGTGCGTTTCAGACCGGCCTTGACGACGTGTTCGTTGACAAGCTTTTGCAGAAACCGGCTGACATCCGTTTGCGTCGGATTGATAGATCTGTTCGTCAGGCAGCTTTTTTGAGCGGCTTGGCTCAACGGCTCGGAGTAAATGATGAATCCGCTTCGCTTCCGATCGCGCAGGCGTTGTTCCGTCGCTACGAAAATTTGACACCCTATGCACAACGCACGGACACGATCAGCGAGATCGGTAAGAACGTACGCGGCGTCGTTCTGAAATCGCGCGACCCTGAAGGCCTCCTTTTCCAGGATCTGCCAGCGGTGCTCGATGATGCGTTTTCTGCAGAGTTAGTCTATCTCGCGCTTGTCGAGGCTGAATTAGCCTATGGTTCCCTTCTCAATCAGCTTCGAGCCGCCCTTGCACGATCACTGGCAGTTGAGGCCACAACTTTCGCGGGTCTCGCAGAGCGCGCTGCCTCGATCAGGAATCTGACAAACGACTTTGCGTTTGAAGGATTTGCGATGCGCGCCGCTGCGTTCGATGACGGCGAGGGCGATATTGAAGGCATAGCTAGCCTCCTGCTTCACAAGCCATCTCGCCAGTGGTCGGATCGAGATCGAGATCAGGCATTGCTGCAACTGGCGCGTTTTGGCCGTCAATTTCGCGAGCTGGAAGCGTTGGCCGTGGTGCGTGACCGTCGGTCAAATACGGAAGCATTGGCTCTCGTCGTCGGAGTTGATCCGCGGACTCCTCCGCTGCTGCGTAGCTTCGTGTTAACTGAGGCCGAAAAGGCCGAAGCAACTGCGTTAGCCGACCGGCTTCTGAGGGTCTTGGGTACTAACGACTCCATCGGGCGCATTCAGTTTGCGGCCCTCGCGCGAGCCGTTGCCAGCCTTGCAGCTGATATCGAATTGGAAGTGGCATGAAGGCTGATAGGCATATTCTGGGCGTATCGGGTGGGCGTGATAGCGCTGCGCTGGCTGTTTACATGCGGCAACACCACCCTAGTCTACCAATCGAATATTTCTTTACCGATACTGGGAAGGAACTGCCTGAAGTCTACAGCTTTCTGGACAGGCTCGAAGGCTTTCTCGGCAAGCCAATCTTGCGCCTTAATCCTGATCGTGATTTTGATTTTTGGCTTGAGGAATATGGCAATTTCCTACCATCGCCACGAACACGCTGGTGTACCCGGCAGTTGAAACTTCGGCCCCTGGAACAATGGATCCGTCCTGACCTCGAACTTGGAGTGACGATTCACTCATACGTTGCGATTCGCGCCGATGAGCCCACCCGCGACGGCTACCAAGCTACCCACCCCAACATGCACGTACATCTCCCTCTTCGCGAAGCCGGGATCGACCGCGGGAGGGTCATCGAAATGCTTCAACAGGCCGATGTCGGCGAGCCTGAGTATTATGGCTGGCGGTCGCGATCGGGCTGCACCTTTTGCTTTTTCCAGCAAAAAATCGAGTGGGTACGACTTGCCGAGCACCATCCTGACCGGTTTGCCGAAGCAATCGACTATGAGAAGACAGCGTTGAAAGACGGGTCTCCATTTACATGGAGTCAGGGCGAGAGCCTCACAGAACTAATTGCGCCGAAACGGGCAGAGCAAATCAAACTGGACTATGAGCGTCGTGCAGAACGCCTGCGTAAGCGTCGTCCGCAAAATCCGCTATCTGGCAAATCGCCCGATACGATCGATGACGTTTATGGGATCGATGAGAGCGTTGGTGGTTGCGTCATCTGTCACAAATGAGCCGATCTGCTTCTAAAGCAGGTGCTCAAGACCATATCTATGCAATGTCGGCCTCAGAGCATCATAAGCTTCGAACCGGTTTTCCGAAAGTTTCGCGAATTCTGCTACGCGCTTCAATTCATCGACGATGAGGCGCTTCGCGAACTCTTCATCCGCGTCGAGCCCGTCGGGAACAACGACGATGAAGTCGTGAATAGTGGCACTGACCTTCCCAGGTGACCGGCGAAGAATGCGTCCCCTGCGCTGTATGAACTGTCGAGGATCCTTTGAACTGGCAAGGATATAGGCGGTGCCGCATGCGGGCACGTCGATACCCTCATCAAGGCAACGAATTGCAACCATGGCATCAATCACGCCCAAGCGGAAGTTCTCTAGAATTGTTGCACGCTCCTTGCGCGATTCTCTTGAGGTGAAGCGGGAAACATCCCAGCTCATCCTATGCAAAAGTTCACTCACCGCTTCGATTTGCCGCTGCTCAAATGAGCCGTCGGAGTCATCATCTTCTTCGTCTGTTTCGACCGAACCGTCGCCGCAGTAAAAGAGTGTATGGGTGCTGGGCTTTTCGTGGGCCAGGACTCGAGCAAGCTCGCGCAGTTTGTTCGCGGCAGACCCCACCAGCCGCGATCGCCGCATTAACAGCGCCTTCAGATGCGGCGATGCGTTGTCCGCAGATGCATTCTCGTTGCGGGCGAACTGTCGGCCGATCTCGGAACACAAATCAAAAAACTCGGTGACCTCGTTGTGAGTGAATTCAATCACGTGTGGATAGTATCGATAAGGGGCGAGAACTTTGTCCTCAATGGCTTGTGCAAGAGAGTAGTGGAAGACTTGATCTCCGTAGTAGGCTTGGAGACGTGTATTCCGCTCGCTATCCAAGTAATGTTCAGGCGTCGCTGATAAGCCCAACCGATACTTGGCCTGAAGGGGTAAAGCTGCCGAAAGTGAAGCCGATCCGTGATGATGACACTCGTCACCGATCCAGAGCATCCAAGCGCCGCGTACTTGTGCGAGGCAATCTTGAAACTCCTGGGTTTTGAGGGTGCGATTTACAACCACCACGGCGGTGAACTCGCGCGCCCCCAGAGCTGCCTCATGGACAGCCATCCTCAGATCCTCGACCCATTGATCCTTCGAGACATAGCAGCGGATCGCATAGATGTTGAACACCGAGAGGATATCGCACCATTGGTCCGCTAGATT
Organism: Mesorhizobium sp. M1396; assembly: GCF_040317725.1. Taxonomy (NCBI): domain Bacteria; kingdom Pseudomonadati; phylum Pseudomonadota; class Alphaproteobacteria; order Hyphomicrobiales; family Phyllobacteriaceae; genus Mesorhizobium; species Mesorhizobium sp. M1396. The sequence goes on from NZ_JAMYLA010000023.1 coordinate 41,070, forward strand.
CTGGTACGGAACTGCTATTACACAAACCAAACTCTTGATCGCTTGCGACAATCTCACTATGGCGTGGATCGCCGTCACTGTCTTGCCTGAGCCAGTGGCCAAATCCAGGATGCCATGAAAATCCCCAACCGCCCTCCAGTTGTCCAGGGCTTGGATCTGATGCGGGCGAATGGTGAATGGCTGGCCGTTGATGGCCTTGGGCTCACTCGGTCGCGAGGCATGCGTTCTCGCCGAGGTGTTCGTGCCCGTGTAAATTCGCGCTGCTATGGCTGCCTCAAGTTCGGGGTCTGGGACATATTCCAAGGACCGTGCGACTGCAACCAAATGATCCTTTACGGCTGTAGGAATATCGAGGACCGCGGTGCCGTTGCTCACATTTTCCCACAGTCGCTCAAAGCTCCTAGCATGCGGGGCGTAATAGTCGGCCAATTCCGGTCTCCACGACGGAAAGACGTCAATCGACTCGTAGTTGAAAGCGGGCAAAAGCGCGTACAAGCTTTCGTTGGCTGAACCCGCAAACAGCACGGAATCGCCGGTATCATCCGTGATGATACCAATTTTGTCGTGGTACATGCCCTTTGCGCGGAGAGCGATCTTCACTTCAAGACGGCCGTGAGCAATCAGCCAAGCCAGTGTTTCAACCCGGTTCTGAAACAGATCATCACTTGGGCTAACTATCTCGTTGAGGAATTGCCGCCCGATCGCTTCCGATATCTCGCGCTGCCGGTAGCCGGCCATCACGGCATCCAGATCGTCCTGATCGCAGAAGGCGCCTAAAACGAGCCGTATCTGCCCGCCGTGCTTGACGAAATTCGAGAGCGCCTGTGCAGCATAGCTCAGCGTTGCAGCGGAAAAGAAACCCACCGCCCGATCATAGCGGCTCGCAGTTGCCAACGCCGGGAAATAGAAGTCGTCAAGTATATTGTCGGTGTCCGATTTGTATACGGACTTCAGGGGCAAATCTCGCAGCATTTCAAAATTTCAAGCTCGACAAGTCAGGTTCCGTGTCGTCCCCGGTCAAGTATTTCATCTCATGAAGTGCGTCCACAATCGCGCGGTCTGGATACTCACCTCCCGAGCGCTGCAAAACCTCCCGAAGAATAAATAGTCCTCCGTTCGCATATTCCTCAAAAATTTCTGCGCAGCGACCCTCTTCTCCGTCTTTAAGGATTTCTGTGTCCTTCATTTCTGCCAAGGCAATCAGCCAAATGAGGTCTTCTGCGTCGCCTCGCTCAAATTGTTGATAAGAGACATCCTCCACGCCATCATTCTTGTCCAATGGAGTTCGCCTTTTTTCAGAGTAACCGAGCAGTGCAGCGAAGCAGAGAAGCTCGCGAATCGTCGGGAACAATGCTCGCGGCATCCCAGCGAGTTTCGACACAAGTCGCTGTACCATCTCCTCGTGAACCCGGCTTCGATTGATGTTTGGCGCTCTAGCGGGCATTCAGCTCACCTGCACTATCGACGTGCCATCGAATTTCGAATCGAACGTCGTTGTTTCGATAACCTGTCCGTTGAATTGCCGCGACTCGTGGGCCTTGGCACCTCGAGCTCCTTTGTTGCGCCTGACCAGCACATATTCGGAACCGATGCAGCCGCCAAGACTCTGCATGACTTCTTCGGCAGCCTGGGATTGCGACAGCAACAAGACGACTTGGCTGGCCATCTTCGGAATGAAATCCGCCGTTGCCGATCGATAGGCTCGGTCCAATTGCCCAAAAGGCGAATCGAGGACAAGCGGAGCGACGGTGCCAGGCAATAAGCTCTTGTCTTCGGCATTCTTGCGGATCTTGGCGAACTCCACGAGAGCCGCAGTAAATGCGAGGCCCAAGAGTTGGTTCTCACCGCTCGATTTCGGCAGTGCGATTCCGTCGGAATTGACCAAACTTACCACGTAGTCGTCCGACATGCGCAGAGTGAGGTTCTTTCGGCTGGTGGCCTCTATGATCTTGCGGATGCTGGCGCGGAGCACACGTTTTGCCTGAGCTTCTTCATCTCGCAGCCGATTCTCCAACGATCCCTTGATGTTCTCGCACAACGCTCGCCGCTTCGCGAAAACCTTCGTCTCCTTGTCCTGAATCGCTAGTTGGTTGAGTTCTCTTTCACAACGAGCAACTTCGGATTCTGCCGCCTTGATGTTGGTTTCAATGGAGCCCCGCTCGCGATCGAGCGTGGAAAGTCGTTTACGGAGTTCTTCCCGCCGCGTCTCGCGCTCGGCGATATCGCCAAAATTCACCCCCTTCAGTTTGTCACTGACGTCACCGAGCTTGCCTTCGAGGAATGCTATCTCCTCGTTTGTGCCGGCAAGCGCGCGCTTTGCCGCCATCAACCTCTCTGGCGCTTTGGCGCGTTCCGATTTGAGATTGCTAAGGCGCGCCCTAACCTTTGTAACACGATCTCGCATAGCTTGGTTGGCAGCTCGGTCGAGCAACCTTGCAACTCGTTGCGCAACTTCACTCCCTGGCTCTATGTGGGCGCCGCAAATGCAGGTCTCATCGTGCAGGATGTCGCGGACAAATTCTTCATTGTAGGGCGAAGGTATTCGTCCTCGGTGTTCTTCGCTGTCAATGAATTCGAACGCCTCCTCAGTCAGGCGCTTTGATACGATGAATCGACCATTTTCACCGAGCCATTTCAGAACCTCCTCCTCCTGGTCACCGCGCCGCTTTTCCGCACGCTGTCTTTGAGTTTGAAGGGTGTCCCGCTCGTTCTGAAGGCTTTTGGCCTGGGCGGTGTTTCTGAGCTTTTCTTCGATATCGGCGATCTGGCTTTCTACGCTGCGATACTCCTCCACATTTAAATCAATGGAAGATTTCGCCTGCTCGATTTGAGCGGTAAGGGAATCGATTCGGTTACTGAGGTCAGTGATTTGAGTGGAATGGCTAATACCAGGCATTTGCCTGCGAAACGCCTTTGACACGGCTTCCAAGTCATCGATTGCTGTTTCGATCAGAGTGCATCCGAGAATGTCACGCACCGCGTCGCCAATAGCAGATCGGTTTTGCTCCCCTAGAAAAATCTCGGCGTGCTCGCCGTCGAATAAAAAATGCCCAGCCATTTCCCGGGGGATGACCGTGTTGATAAAAGTGTCTTCGGGCTCAATGTAAATTTGGCTGCCGGCGTCGATCCGAGCGATCCGGAACGGACGCTCAGACCCGGAAACCGCGCCAGGCTTGAAGTAGCGCTTGGCGATGTACTGGCTACCGTTGTGTTCGAAGAGCACCTCCACCGACGCAGTGTTTCTGCCCTCTGCTTTCGCGTCGTAGTTCAGAATGTCTTCACTTTTCTCAAAACGGGCTGTGGTTTGCCCGTAAAAACACCACAGAAGTGCGTTGAGAAGCGTCGTTTTGCCGACGCCATTCTCAGCATAGACAAGTGTCACATTTCGAATCGGGTCGGTCGAGAATGTGATGGCTGACTCGCCGTGGAAACAACGAAAATCTTTGAGTCGGATCTCCTCAAGCAGCATTATCGTTCGTCCTTGGCGGCACGTTCGATGATTTCGCGAACCTTCCGCTGGCGCTCAGTTTTGACGTTTCTTTTCTCAAAATAGTAATTTCGCTGAAGAGCGATGAGCTCTTCAATTATCTTGTCGGTGCTGTCGGTTGATTCAATATCTTTGGTCACGGCTACCCCCCGATTTGTCGCCCGAGTCCGCCGTGAAAACTGTCAGAAAGACACGGCGAACGCAATCGACAATGAACGGAAAGTATTTCCAGAACGCCCTAGTCGAGAAGAGGAAGAACCTAGCTCACACGCCACGCCCCTACTGCGAGAACGCCGGCGGCTTGCGTGGCATTTGCCCGACGACTTTAACACACGGCGCCCAGAGGAACAGGAAGAGATCCTGGAATGGGTCCGGCGTGTAGTCATCAGCGGGTCAACAGACTACCGGAGATTCCAGGCTGCTGCGTTGAAACAGCGTTACGCCATCCGTTTCCCAGGTATCACATATGGTCAGTCGGACGCCGCAAATGACGGCTACCGAGTTCGGCGTGAGCGCCAGGATGACGATGGTGCTCTGTTCACCGACCCTGACCTGATGTCCGGCGTTATCGACGCCCCGCCTGCGCTCGCCATGGAAATGGCGGATCTGATCCGCTTCAAGACCGCGACACTCACTGCGTTCGGTCTGCAGCGCAACGGCGTTTGGGGTGAGGAGACCGCATCGCAGAAGGTCGAGCATCTCGGTTTGATGTTCGGTGCGTTGGCTGCGCAGCCGCGCGGACCAGTCCGCGGCCATGGCGTGTCGCCGCAGCATCTGACATTTGGCCTGCTCGTCTTCCCATCTGTCTGAGATTGGTATGTGCAATGGCGCGAAAGGCGGCGCGGGTTCCTGCGGCACCTGTCGCCAGTCCGGAAGAAGCGCTGGATGGTCTATGCCAAGGCGCCCTTCGCCGGGCCGGAAGCCGTGCTTGCCTACCTGTCGCGCTACACCCACCGGGTCGCGATCTCGAACCGCCGCCTGATCGCCTTCGACAAGAACAGCGTCACCTTCCGCTACAAAGACTATCGTCGCGAAGGCGCCAACCGCCAGCAGGTCATGGTGCTCGCGATTGATGAGTTCATCCGCCGCTTCCTGCTCCATGTCCTGCCGCACGGCTTCCATCGCATCCGGCATTACGGCCTGCTTGCCGGCGGCTCCCGCAAGGCCAGCCTCGCGCTCGCCCGCGAACTGCTGAGCGTTGCCACACCTCCCGATGACGACACCCCGCACGAGCCGGAAGACTTGCGCCCGTCATGCCCGTGCTGCGGCGGACGCATGATCGTCATCGAGGTGTTCGAACGGTGGAGGCAGCCGCGCGGACCGCCCAACGCGACCGCGGCGAGCCGGGAGAACTCTCCATGATCCGGCATGGCCCGCTTGCCCCCACGACCGCGCTACGCCGGCGCAGGTCAACGGAAACGCATGTGCGCTTTGCTGTTGCGCCCGTCATCAGGCACGCGAACCCAGTCAGAATCACCGCAACAAGCTCCCCGACCAAGCCCGGACGTTACTTCCTCGACACGCCCGCAGCACGAAATGTGAGCGTTCGCGACAGGCGCTGGCACACCCCGCCACACAAATCCCCATAGCGCACAGCATGCGGCCCGCGGGTTCCTGCATGGGAGGCTTTCGTACGCCTGACGGCACCCGAAACCCTTCACATGTCAGACCTTCATTTGAGGTTTCGTGGTACCCGAAAGCGGACATGCGGATTAGGCCGCCGCGCAGTTCATTTTCGAGCTGAGCCGGCGGTATCAAGAAAGAAAAATGTTCAAGCCGACGGTGATGACGCCCAAGTGGCCATCCCAAGTTGGAGGTCTTGCCGAAGGCGATCTGGTCGGCCAGTAGTCGACTTCGACCAAGCAAAGGGCAGGGCGTTCAGGAGGAATGCGGCGGCGGCCACACAATAGCGGACGGGTTTTCCCGGCTGAGGTTGATGGTTTTGTATAGTCATTCTTCCGGCAGAAAATAGTTATTCTGCTATATATCCTCTTGCAAGTGCAAAATAAACTGACAGTGAAATACTGTAACGCTATCAGCTAATTATGTTTTGCAATCAATAAGATATAGTCTACAGTTGGCGCCTTCACAGTAGCCGACCATCCGCCTATTCTGGTAGCAAGTGTTAGCGTATCTGCAGAAATCATCTTTCGATCTATTTGGATCATTGCATGAGCGCATCCTTGCGAATGGCTCTATGTGGCTGAATTCAGTGGTGAGCTTATCAAGATAGTCCGTATACTTCTTTATCTGCTCAACGGTGGCGACTTCGGCATTGAAATTGTCAATGGCATCCTGAAGGCTTTCCGGCACGGAATTCTCGCTCATGGCCTAGCTCCCTTCATTGATCGCGTATCGCAGCCGCGATCAGGTTCGCGCTATAGATCGCTTGGATTTCCTTGGAGTCACTGGGACCCATCGTGATGGTTACGGTCTGTGTGCGTTTGCGGCTGGCGTTAAACAGCGGGCTATTCCCAACGTTGGCGCTTACGTGAACCAGTTTCCATACCGGATTCACGTTGCCAGACACGGTGACGATGAACTGAACCTCGTCACTGAACACCGTGAACGGCGAGACTTTGCCGTTGTTGGGTATCGGATCGCCTCCTGCGGCAAGGCCGGCCTTGGCGATGATAAAATCATCGATTTTGAGCGTCCCTAGGATCGGAACGCGACCGTAGCCGACGCAGTCCTCACCTGAATGCTGTCCCACAGCTTCTTTGCCACCTCGGTTTTCCTTGATATGCGCCATGAGGTCGCCGAGCAGATAAGTGAACGCGATTGTCTCAGTTCGTGTCGCTTGGGTTGAAGTTTGCAAGCCCAAGCCGAGCGTGAAATTCTGCGAGCTGGTGACGTTGCCGCCGGTAGGAAATGTGGAGATCACGTTTCTCATAGGATCGATGATCGACACACCTGGATTGAAGTTTCCCGTGTCGTCAACGACGAGCTTAAGGTTCACCTTGGCCTGCCAAGTCTTAAGCCAGTCCACGGGCACGTTTTGATCGGCCCACATCGCTATTGCCTTCTCGGCTCCGGTCGCGATCTCGCACTGGACGTGCTTGATAATATCGTTCTCGGTGATGGTATCGTCTTGGGCATACCCGCTAGGCGCCATGTCCGGCACCCGGGTCCCGCATCCCGACAAAAGGCCGAATGCCATTAGTATGACGGGCAACTTGCGTCGCATGTAAACCTCCAGGAAAGGGCTTTGTCGAGCGCACGCATGAACTGTCGAAGCGGTGTGCGTCCCCGCGCTACATTCCCCCCACTCAACTATAACTGCCTACGCGAGTTGAAGATCGCCCGCAATTTATTGGCTCGGATATCCACCGTTATACTTGCGCAGAAGCAACCATTAATGGGCAATTGTAGCCGGCCGGTTTCGACTCCAAAGCAGTGGGTCGGCAGCGCGGCCTGTCAAGTTGGTAGCCGCCTATACCATAGCGCGATCTCTCATTATACAGCTTGGCAAGGTCGGGATCGACGCCGACGAACCCGCCAACCAGGATGGTCAATGGATGGCTCCAGATCGAGAGGCTGCCTCCCAATCTGAAGTACCATTCGCTTGGCGAGTTACCTTCTTGGCGCAGGGCTGCGGGCCGCCGCAAGGCAGATCATATGGTGACCCTGTCAGTCACCACGACGCTCTTCACACCACTCCATTGCGTAGCGAGATCGCCTACTCTCACAGGCACTTGATCCCACAATCGAATGGTGCTGCCTTCATCAAAGCTTTCAGCATCCGAACTCGCATGAAAATGCTCTTTCAGAAAATCCCCGAATGTCTTTTCTTGCCAGAGGCTGCGTGCATAATCTGGATCGCCTATTTCTACGTGGCCGGTGATGACGTTGCTCCGCACCAGGACGTCGTAGAATGAGGCGATCTGAAGGAGCGTCAGCCGCCTTTCGGCGAGTTCCGCTTTCCTCCTCGCAACGATTGCCTGATTGTCGGTACTAACTGACAGCTTTAGAAGGATATCGTCCACAATGACTTCGAGTTGCATGCGACCTGTCGCGAGATTCGCATCTTGCCACGCATCTCGGATAGCCGTCAGTTTTTCCTGATAGTCCGTCGCGACCTTGTTCAGGGTAGCGGCGAAAACCAACGACGGAAATGGCAGCTGAGAAAGTACCGTAAATCGCAGCAAATGTCCGTTGGGCTCAGCTGGCCAGTCTGCATCAAAATCGAAGCTATTGATTGGAGCTGGAACGACGTTCTTCTTGGGCACTTGCGATGCTAGGTTGGCAAGCTCAGCCTCAGTCAAACTCAACTTGATCTCCCCTCTGAGCAAGAATTTTGTTCCAAGATCGCTTTCTGACAAAGCGCCATATATGAACCTTGGAATATAGAATAACTCGGACCGCGATTTATCTTCATAGGTCGTTATTAACCCGAGTGTTGTTTTGTATTGCTTAGCCGGTCTCATGGCCTTACCTCGCTCGTCGTTCTTTTCAACTTTTTGTCGATTTCACAAAGGGTTTACCCAAAAGCAGGCTGTGCGTGTCAGCGATATCGAGGTCGACCAAGAACGATTTGGCTTTGTCGAAGTTTACAAAGTAACTTTCGGGGATATCACGAACATACGCGGCCATGCCGAGTTCCTTCTCTTCGTAGTCGCTATACGTTCCTTCCCATTCTTCCGTTTTGTCTTCTTCTATCTTGCTATAGTTTAGGCTTACGCAGAGCGCCGATCCCGTGGGGTGATCCGGCAGCGGGTTCATTTCGAGACTCGGGACGAATAGGCGTGCCGCAATCTTCTCGGCGATACTCATGACCTTCTCACGCTCTGACGGAGAGCCGCCATCAATGACAATTTTGATCGTGCCATTCTGAATAAGCTTCTGGGTTTCGTACGATATATTCGCGCTGACGAACCAGTATTTGACTGAAACCTGCGCACGGAAATGCTCCTGGACCCGGTGCCAGTTGGCTGTGATCTTGAAGTGGAATGTTGTCCGCTTGGTCAGGACCTTGTAGGTAATAGCGCCTGCCCAGCCTACGCCGCCACTCTTCATCAATTCAGAGAAGGTCGGTTCGAGGGACTCATCAAGCGTGAACGAAGCCGCGAGGTCGGTGTAGAGGTTTCCCCCATTGAGCTGGCATTTTATCGAGCGATAGATGCCGTCCGTAATCGGAGAGAGCGATGGCGTCGACACGGAGGGGTTGACTGGCTGAAGTGCAACAGGACCGCCATACTGAGCTTCGAGCTCAGTCTTGACCCTAGCAAGCTCCATCGACGGATAGACTCCGCGAACGCCAAGATTGTATAGTGAGAAGCCGTCGTTCGGGTCATTTGGGTTCTTTTCGAAGAACGCGGCACCGAATGCCAGCTTGCCATCATTCCGCTTCGCCACTTCGGCGAATTGTGGTATATAATAGAACAACTTCATGTCATCAGAGTCTCTATACACCGTCATGTAGTTGGTTGTCTTGGCAACTTCATGGAAGAGTAGCATTGTCGTTCTCCTTTTTAGAGGCCTTGTGATGAAAGATTGATGTCTCCGATGTCCACCGGTACTGTAACGGTCTCGTAGTTTGTCGACCCATCTTTTTTCAGTATCTTGATTTTTATTTTTGCTAAAGCATCGAGCTTACCAGCAAGTGCTTTCTTTATTGTTGTGATGTTTCTCCTGGAAGAAGACTGTATAATTGTCATGATGCGAAAATTGTCATCGATCGATGACGCGGAGCTGGCCTGGAAGTGGAATTTCAATACTCTAAAATCGTTTGGGTCGCTGAGGAGCTCTATGTCGTATACAGACGATGGGTATAGCTCTACCTTGACACCCGAGCCGTCTGTCAGCTGGAACTCCTTGATGCAATTTTCGATCGCGCCTCGATCAATGCCGTGCAACAGGATGACGACGATATGATCCTGAGGTTCGCTCTCGAGCGATGCCCCGAGCAGGGCGCCGTTGCGGCCAGGAATGCGTATGAGCTTGGTTGGAATAGCAAAAAGCCGCGCGCCATCGGATGAGGCGAATATCGAACAGTCTGGCGCGTCATACACCGCCGTCTCTCTGAGAGCCGGAGGCTCGATCTCCTGGACGACAGGCGTTGAGCCGTCGGTGATGCGAAATACCTGATGTGCGCATGCAATTGACGGCATCGCCGCCACGCCCATTGACAACATCAGTCTTAACCAACGTGATGACATCTTGACCCTCATCGCCACAGCCCCGCGCCGCCAAAGTCGACAGACTCGCTGCCGAGCATCCGTGCTAGTTCGTGACCAACTTCTTCAGCGACGCGGTTGGCCCTCTAGCCAAGGGAGCCTCGGCCAGAGGGCGTGACGCGGCCGTGACATGAAAGTTTCTGGGGCTAGGTGGAAGATTTGGCCAAGAAGGCGCGACCCTGGTCAGGCGCGTTGTTTCAATACCGTTCCCGGAGGTTGGTAGCGCTACGACTGGAGCGTTCGAATTGCTAGACTAGGCGATCCCACCTGCCATCGGAATCACCAAGGCGGTCGTGCGTTCCGGATAGGCCGTCGCGACCATGCTGCGAGGGCGGGTAGGAAACGTGGCCCGGGCGTGACTTGCTATCCAAAGCTTGGTGTACCGATTGTTCGACCCGCTATACGAGACTTCTGCATTTCAGCTGGGTTGATTTGGATGATACCTACGCCCAAGCACGTTCGTTGCGCAGCGTATCGAGCCGGACGACTTCACATAGGCAAACCAGCCTGGCACCTGAACCACATCGAATCCGAGATCTTGCCAGATCCGGGCATTGGCATCGTCGGCGGCTTGGTAGCTCGGATCGGCGTCGGAAAATTGCGGCAGCCAGACCGTGTCGGGCCCGGTCTGCACGATGGTGTTGTTATACCAAAGCGTTCGTCCGGGATCAGCAAGATAGGGTGCCGGGTTCAGTCTAACGTCGAATCCGCATTCGCCGAGATAGGTGGCAAGCGCATCGAGACGGTCACTTTCCAGTATCTCTTCCTCGCCTGGCGCCGCCGACAATGCAGTTTTAGCCACCAGCAGCACATCCTTGTCGTTCGACTTACGGCCTGTCACCGATACGACCAAGTCGATATGAGCCCAATCCTGCACGAGCCCGTCCTCGAGGAAAAGACGCAGCACTTCGAGCAAGACCTGCATCAGGGGCAGGAATGGCAGCGGGAACCCGCCGGGCGGTAGCTGCGAGGCAGTTTTCAGCTGGCGTGCGGTGTCCAACCTGCGGCGAACCTGGTCCCTGAACCAGAGCGTCTTGTGTTTTATTCCGCTTGGCCGGTAGCCCACGGGGTAGAAACGCCGCCGATCGAGCTTGGCAAATCGGCCCAGCGCGGTGGCGTAGTTGCATTGGTGGCCCACCAACTCGCATGTCGTCCTTACCGCTCTGTTGCCAGCAAGGCGAAAATCCTGGCCCACCAGACTGTCGCCGCCATCAAGAAAGATCTCATCGAGATCGATGACCGCCGTGCCATTGCTGGCAGCCAGCCAGTCGGCTTGGTCGCCACCCAGCTTTCCGATGCTGGGTTTGAGATATTCAGTGACGCCGTTCTGCGTGGCGCAGAGAAAGGCGTCGCGAATCCAGGCGCCGCCGAGACTGACCTTGTTTCCGGGCACTGGAATGATGTTATACGGGCAGGTAAGCCCAAGGGCCGACAACCATGTCTGGACCATGGCCTGCATCGTCACGTCGACGAGAATTGAAAGTGTGATGTCGCGGGGAAACGAACGCAGCAGCGCTTCATAAGCTGCTTTCTTGGCGGCGTGCTCGTGGGTGAACAGATAGGCTTCAATCTGGACGGCAAGCTGCGTGATCTGTCCCGCACAGTCGTTGAAGAACTCGCCTGTTCTCGACCTCACTAGCATTGAGCTGGATCCTTCAATGGCGTCTGACGTTGCAGCTGATCAAAGAAAGCGGTTCGACTGAATTCGAATGTATGTAGATCCATGTGAACTAGCGGCTCCGAGGAACTGATAGCCGCTATCATCTCGCTGGCATCCCGCTGTTTCTGGCTGAGACCGAAACTGCGCCTGGCATGCAGCAATTCGGCGCGCCGGGTTTCATCGAAATCCGCCGCGTCCAGAACGGCATTCCACGTTCGTTGCTTGAAGTGTATGTGCCGGGCAGCAGCCAGCAGGGCTTTGGCTTCGTCGGCTCCCAACCAGTCCTCGGCCGCGAGTCGGGCGATTACCGGTTCGATGTCGACAAGCGCCTCGGTGAGCGGTACATAACCGAGCTCCGCCGGTGCATGCGCCAGTGCCACGTCGGCATCGCAAATCCTTTCGCCGGACCTGTACTGCTCGAATATAGCGCCGATGCCTTCCATGCCGAAGGCTTGGCACTCGGCGGCGCGCAGTGCGCCGATGCTGGCGGCGCCCATCACCCGTACCCCCGACGCCAGCGCGAACAGCATTTCCTTGTGCCAGACCGAGCGCTCGCTTTCAAAAACACCGTCGATCAGCCCAATCGCGTCGGCGCCGGCCACCACCGCACGCAATACGTCGCCGCAGCCGGCGGGCGGGCGCATCTCGCAAGCGGCAAGCAAAGCATTGTCCAGGCCGTGGATGCTTGGGCCGGCAAAAACGATCTTCATGCCAGCACCCTGGTGCCGGCGAGCATGGTTTCGAGCGTGTTTGCACTGAGCCGCACGACACCGTTTCCAGCAGCCGATTGCAGGCCCGAGACAATGATCCGGACCACTCTTATGCTAGGTTCCACGGCGCCGAGGGGGATCAGCAATACGTCGGCTCCGTCATGACCCGGAAGGATGGACAGCAGGCGCCGCAGTCCTGCCTCGCCGAAGGCGGTCGAGTCATCAGCATGGCGATCGATCTCATCGAGCCAGACAGGGGTGCTGGCCAGATCGCCGAGCGGCAGGCCGCCCTGGCGGTAGTTTTCGGGCTCGAGGTCGTCGCGCGATCCGGCAAGTTGGGTCAGGCGCGATTGCACGGCCTCAAGCAATGCATCAAGCGCTGCCTGCTCGGGTATCAGACGGCAGGCGAAGCCGGCGAAACTGCGCATGCCGAGGTTTTCGTGCACGCCGAGAGGCGACGTCACGAAGGCGGCGATCGTGGCGATCTCAACGCCACCACGAAGTTCTGCGAAGAAGCACCGCAAGCTGGCGCGCTCCACTTTCGCCACGGCTTCGTCGAGCATGGGATGCCGGCCGGGCCGGATGAGGACCGGCCGGGCGAGCGTTGTTCGCAGACCGAGAATGTCCACCAACGCGGTGGCGTCGTTCTCGATCGCTTCTTGCAGGCCATGCAGCGCGGCGTCGGCCAGCGAGACGCCGGCCGCAAGCCCGACCGTCGACATTCTGTAAGCCGCATTGTCCCACCCGGCTCCGGTTCGAAAATCCAGCCCGGCAAGTTCGAACGGGGCGTGGACATCCCGTCCGTCGCGCAGCGATACGCCTCGCACCCAGCATCGCTGGCGCGAGTGATCTCGATCGTCCGGAAAACAGCGCAAGGTCGTGGCCGGGTTCAGGCATTCGAGGCCGCGCGACACCATCTCGCGGCGGCTGGCGCTTTCGACGACCAGGCTTTCGTGACGTTCCGCGACAGCTTGTTCGAGAGCTTCCATGATCGCGCCGCGGCGCGCGTCGGCGACGCAAAGGCTCTTGCCCTGGGACACCGACAAGGTCCGCGAATTTGGCCGGCATGCGAAGAAGACCGGAATGCCGATCGTGTCCAGCCCGGTCAGGTCGCCGACGCGTGTAATGCCGAAACTGCGCAGTGCTGGTCCTAGCGAAGCCAGCAGCGCACCCGCTGTCGGCGGTTCCGAGGGCGAACCGTGCTCGCCGGCAGGCGATCGCAATCGCCGGCCAAGCGCACGCGCCTCCTCTGCCAGATCATCGAGACTGCAGGCCGACATGGCTATGTCAGGTCATTTGGATCTGGTTGCCTTTTTTGAACTCCCGGCAACCTTCTTTGCCGTTCCCGTCTTTGAGGGCTTGCCGGTTGCCGGTTTGTCGCCCGGACCCATCAATATCGACTTCGGCAGGTTGCCTTGCGTGAATGCGTCGAGGTCGGTGATGACGGGTTCGATCGGGAAGAAACCGCTTCTCTTGGTAGTCCAGTCCGACTTATCGACCTCGGAGATGAAGCAGAACTCCGCGTCCGTTACGGTCGCGCCCCGGCCGATCAATTCGGCGAAAGCCGTCAAGACCATGTCGCCGTTCTTCGGCCCACCTGGCGGATCGGTTTCGAGGATAAGTCCCTTGATTGCCGCCGCAACCTGCCCGAACACGGTGTCGAATGTCAGCGTATGGCGGTCCGCATACTCCTGGATCTTGTCGCGCCCCACCAACGCGGCGCGCAGTGGATCGAGCGTCAGGACAAGTACGCCCGTTTCCTTATCGCCGATTACATAAATTCTGTGATAAGTCGTTTTGGCCATTTCCATCTCCCCTGTTAAATCGCTCCCGCGAGCCGAAGTCCCTCTATGTGCATCGCGCGGTGTGTCGGCGAACGATCCGGCGAAACCCGCTTGCTTTTTTCTATTGCCATCCCCTTGGGAAACAGCTCCTTCAGGCGCCGGCCATAAGATCGCGCTTGCTCCATCTGCCCAAGCTGAGCGTGACAGGCAGCCAGCATCGAAAGGACAGGCTCGTCATCGGCAAGCTTGCCGCACAGGTCGATGGTCTTCTCGAACGACTGCTGGTGGAATGCGATACTAGCGCCGGCCCACCAATAATGATCAGGCGGCAGCGGGTTAAGGTCGATCGCTTGCTCGAACTTGGCCCAGCCCTGGTCTGGATAGTCCATATGCGACAGGGCGTCGGCATACTGGACCAGGAGGTCGGCCGAGTTCGGGCACAGCGTTTCGGCGTCCGCGAATTTTGCCTCGCATTCGCCGAAGTCGCGCTGGTAGAGCGCGACAGTGCCTTTCATCCAATGGCCTATGGGGTCGTTTGGATCGAGCGCCAGCGCGATCTCCGATTGCTCGCGCGCGATGTTCAAGAGATCTGGATCCTGTCCCCCGAGCTGGATCCACTCGAGGTAGAGCGTCTGGGCGATGCGTGCCCTTGGCGGCGCAAAGCCTGGATTGGTCTCTACCGACTGCTTGAACGCCTTACGAGCCTTGCGCAATTTGGGAAGGTCGCAATTCGTCAGCCATTTCTGGCCCTCAAGATAGTGCAGGTATGCGCTGCCGTCACAGTTGGCGCGAAGCGTCGCAAGCCGGTCACGTTCGATCGCCGAACCCACACTTCCCGCGATTCGCCGCGAAAGCAGGCTGAAGCATTTTAGCAAAGCGGCCGAATCGATCGGGAACTCCCCTGCCCAGACAAGTTCGCCTGCAGCGCTTTTCGTCATACGCAACGCAAGCACGGCGGCACCATTGTCGGGCTTGACGAAACCACTGATATTATAATCTGCCCGCAGAACAGAATTGTCGACAGGAGTGCCGGACAGATGGTCGACCTTGAATGAACTATGCGGTGCCAAAACCAGGAAGCTCCGATGCCGACCAAGTTCGTTTGCAACGTCCTCGACCAGAAATCTCAACAGATGATTTTGTGCTGCCTGGTCGGCATACAAGGGCGCAAGAAAGGCGACCCGCGGGCGTTCGTCCGCCAGGCTGGTCGCAACTACCGCAGGGCCATATTGCACGCGGGACGCGAAGACGCGGCGGGTGACAGCTGCTGTTTCGGGCGACGGTCCGGATCCATATTCGCGCTTGAGCATAAGACAGAGTGTGTCATGGATACGTCGCGCCTGGTCAAACATCCCATTTCGACCGTAGGCCTCTATGAGCGCGCGGTAACTCTGCTCCCGCTCAGGTTCAAGGGCCAACATTCTCTCGGCTATTAGTGTGAGGCTCTTCTCCGGTGCCCGGCCATATTTTGTAAGCTCGATAAGGCCTGCCTGGGCCATGAGGAAGAACCGCTCACGGAGAGCCCTACGTTCGATTGCCAACCAATGCGAGAATTGATCAGTTGTGTCATCCACCCCCTCAAGCAGGTCGCCTCGGACCAATCGCATGGCATCGACGCATGCCGTTGGATCTTCATTGCCGGCGCTGGCCATGAGACGGCAAACATCGATCTCGTCGCGCTCTTGTCCAAGCGCCACCGAATAGGCGTCGACCTCCAGAAGCCCTCTCTCAGCAGGGATGGCTTTCTTAATCCGGGCAATAAGTTGCCTTAGGTTTGAAAGCGCCGTCCCTTCGGAATCGCTCGCCCACAGAAGATCCGCAATCTCCCTGCGTGATACCCTTCCGGAGGCGGATAGACTGAGGATGGCAATAAGTTGAAAAGCTTTACTTGGAAAAAACGCTCCGGCGGGCTGTCCAGCGATCGCTGGAGTGCCCACTATGAGAACTGACGGCTCCCCTACTGTCGCCATTTTTCAGTTTCTTAGCCTCGGAATAAAACATGATCTGAATGTTTTCGCGGTTCAAGTAATTTTTACGTCCGAGCCGCAAGCTCATTCAAGCTGGTCAAATTAATGACATTAGCGCTACAAGTTGCGACTACCAAATGGTAGTGCCGTCACGCCAAGTCACGTCGGTGTCACGCATCGTACCAATCTTTAACTCGACCGAGGAATGAACCGCTGCGCGATCGCCGTACGAAGAGCCGGCGCTGTCCTAACAGATTCTACTGATGGCCGACCTGATGCGTGGATCGATCATTGAATTGTACAGAGAGGGAGGCACCAAGACCGTGGGCAACGAAATACTGCCCCTCCTGTGTCCGGACTGGCGGACGGCGACCCTGGTGATCGACGCGGAAGATGCTACGGTAGCATTTGCAAACTCGCCTTGCATCGACATGCTGAGACGGAAGAGACCGGCGCGCCTTGTCCGGGGGTGTCTTGCATTTAATGCGCCGGATCTCGACCGGCGGTTTCATGTCGAACTATCGCGGCTGCTCTCGACGGGGAGGGAAAGCGCCTTTCTGTTCGAGCGCGACATGGTGTCTGATGCCTGGCTCTCGGTCTCCATTCGAAATGGGCAAGGCTTCTTTCGCGACGCGATCCACAGCGGGCTAGGCGCAGCTTACGGCCCTAGCTTGATGGTCGTCGAACTCGCCACCGCGCAGGAGGATCTCGATAGAGCAGCCTTTACCTCGTTCGCCAAAACAGTCTTCTTGTCGAAGGCGGAAGCGGAACTGGTGCACTCAGTCGCTACAGGAAACTCGTTGCAAAAAGCCGCTCAGATCCGAGGTGTCGCGATCTCAACCATCCGGCAGCGCATGAAGGCCATCCTTCAGAAGACTGGATGTCGAAACCAATCCGAGTTGATTCATCTGGTCTTGTCGCTCTGCCCGAGGCGTTTGAACCAATAGACCTAAGATAGTGCGCTTGATCTAATGATGTCCCCCACTTTGAAAAGCGGTGCCCATTTGCGACATTTGGGGCTCACTATTCATTTTCAGCGTAGCACGCAGACCTAGTTGACGATCCGTGTGCTCGACTACCGGGCATCTCGTCAAGACGAATTTCAGTCCGCACTGAAGATGTCATAGACACGCCGCTGTTGCCTCCGCCACCATGCAGCGCATGTCAATTTCCCCTCAACTGAGTTCACGCAAGGTTTGCTCAGGGAAAGTGGGTCGTGTGAGTAGTAGTGCCCAGCCGGACATCTAGTCTAGCAAAGCAGCTGAGCTTTCACTATTCAGCAGCCTCTGCGTGAGGCTTATCAGTTCGACCCACCTATGTCAGTTCTCTGGTGATCACTCCAGTGCTCCCGAAGCGGGCCGTCTTAAGGAAGGATCACATCGGCAATTCACAATGGAACTCTATGCGTTCAAATGAATCGCTCCTTTGAAAAAATCAATAGTGTTGTGGCACGTGGCGGCAGTGGCCGCGCTTCTCGTAGTTAAAGGTCGGTGACCAAAAGATCGCCGATCACCTTTAGGGTAGCAAGACCTGTCCGCTGCTCGACGAATTCGGCCCTTTCAAGCATTTCCATGAGATCGATTCCGTTTTCGGACGCGATCTCCTCCAGTTCTGACTTTTGCGTAGTGACCGAGCCGGCCGAACCGGCCACGGCGAGCGCGTGGATGAAATCTTCATCTCCGTCACAAAGCGACCGCAGCCCTCCCACCATTAATTTCGTCACGGCAGATTCGCGCTTTTCAGCAGGAAAATTGAAAGTCGAGGTCACCGAGTACAACTGATCGACACCCGCTGGAACGGTCGTCAGGGCTTGTGCCCGGACAAAATTGATGACGCTTTCGGCTATGGCCGAATTGAGCGTTTCCTCCTGCTCGCCGAGAATTCGGAGCTCTTCGGATCTGCTCCCAAACAGTTCTGTAAAGTGCTTTTGCCGCGCTTCGCTAATCGGACCTTCGAAATGTACATGCACGACCTGACCGCCGCGGACGATTGCACTTGCCCGCGAGTGCTCGGACGGAATCAGGTATATTTCAACGGACCCGGGTCCATCACCGGCGTCGACACCGTCCACCGCTTGCACTGCATATATTGGATACTCCTGGGGACCAGTTCCCTCCAACGGGTAGATGAGAACACGGCCGTGAGTGTTTACCACTACATGGAGATCAAGAGAGCCGAGGCAGAGCAGTTCCCGCTTCTGCATGCGGGAGAAATCCCGGCGATGCATTGAACGGTCACCATCATCCGAGCGCTGCGGATCGCCTAGTTCTGCAAGCAGTCCGTCCAAGCGTACCATACCAAGGCGTCGGAGCGCATCGTCGCTATTGATGCCGCCGTGCGAGGGGAAGGCGACGCTCCCCAATGCATGGCGGCGGTAACCCGTCTGACCGTCGTCTTCCAAGTATTTCCGAAGCGCGGCTTCCCAGTCGAGACTGAAGAGCTGGCTCATTCTCTCAAGGAGATACTGCGCAATCGCGTTGACCGCATTATGCTCTGTTTTTGCCGGGTCGAGAATTTTGGCGATCATTCCATAATCATCATAGAAGTACGACCTTACGAACATGCTGAACAATTCCGGATCCCATGCCAGATCGGACATCCTCTTCGCCCTTGCCCAAAGGGCTTTTAATGTCATGTAGCCAGCAAGGTGTCCGCCAGAAGAGGATTGGAATTTTGCGTTCAGAACGGCTTCGCGCCGTCTGAAGACCTCTTCATCGGTGCGTGCCCGGCAAAGCAGCGAGAAAAGAAAGAAGCCAGGACCATGCTTTTCAAGCACGTCCGCGGATTTTAGTTCGTGGTCGCGGCCTCCAAAAATGAAGAATGCCGATGTCATCGGCGTTGTGAGGACATTCGATTCCCCGGGTATACTGTCAAGCTCGCTGAAGTACGCTAGGCCTTCGGAGAGTGGTCGCAGGACCTCCATGGTCCCTTCCTGTCGCAGCACGTCGTCGAGAAGGTCCCATTCATCCGGGTCTGTATGATTTGCCCTTAGTAGCTCCGAACGACGATAAGCGCGCATCCGCAGAAGTGCCAACGTCGCGCCAACTGGGGAAAGAAAACACGCGTGATGAGTGCTCTCATGCAGAAAGGTTGGCAGAAGTCGCTCGGGAAATTCCAGCTTCATGAAGTCGACAAGAGTCTGTCGCAGATCTACCTGTGAGAACACGGCTGTATTCGTGATCGGATCGACGTAACTCGCCATCTCTTCCGCCTCGCGAGTGGTTCTCGTCGAAGTGATTACTGACCAAAACCATCGACGATCATTTTTGCGACATGGGGGTCATCCAGATATCCCATGATGCCATGTCGGTTTTCCGTCCAGTTGTCCACCTCGCCATTGTTCTCAATGGCGGGATCAACGTTGAAGTTGCCAGCGTCGAGAGGATACAACGAAACCACGTCACGCGTGTCATAAGCGTTGTACCAGCCTCTCTTGCCTGCCGCATTTACAAGCGGGGCCAGAGACGACCGGATCGCACGGATTCCGAGGGGCGATCCAACGGTAACGAACAGCGGTACCTTCGCTGCGTGCGAACGCAATACATTATAGGCCACAACGCTTCCGAGGGAGTGTCCCACGACGACTGTTGTATCGTCGGTCAATTCCTTCGCAACGATTGCATCGATCTGCGTCTGAACGGCCTTTCGTCGAGAGTAAAGAAAGACGTCGCGGAGTAACAATTCAATGGTCCCCTCGGATACCGCGGCCAGGTTCCGGTCGAGAAGACGGATGATTGCCTGAACCCATGCCCAGTTCTGGACTCCCTTCTCTGTCGGCAGCTGCTCACCCACTTCTGCTCGGATCTCTGCGTCAGATATGTTGGCGCGCTTGCGCATTTCTTCGGCAACTTCAGCGCGGAACGCCGCGTAGTCATCAAACACCGGGCTCCCTTTTGGCACCACGGCAGGATCCGCGGGGAGCTCGAAGTCGGCAACGAACTTGTCAAGTCGGTCGCCATAGAACGGGAATACGACTTCGACATTTGACGGAAGTTTCAGACCTGCACGACGAAGGCCTTTCCCAAGCGCCTCGAGCCAGACCCCTTTCAATGTTTCGGGGTTCTTTCCACCTTGGCTACGGCCGTGCACAAACAGCAATCTCACTAAAGTTCCCCTTTCTTGATTGCTTCGATGATCTCAGCAGCCGACCCTTCTTTGAAAGTCGTCCACAACGAGGGTTCGAGATCGTCCTGCGCGCGATCGAGTGTACCCTGAAGCACCACTCCCCTCGATCTGAGCAGGTTCCAACCTTGCGTAAGCATGGGACAGAAAGGAACGATCGTTTGACCGGACTCGTCAGCGAGCGCTAGGTGCTTTGCGAGAAGGGCGACGTCATAGACGAGGACCTCCAGGTCAGACTGCATGTAGTCAAGTACGGACGCAATCGACTCTCGAAGGTCTGCCTGCAAATAGGCGTACGAGGCATAAAGACCCAACGATGGGTCTATACCTTTTTCAACACGCGCTTTTTCGGCAAAGGCGACTGCTTCGTTCTTATCTGAGAGGCGGAACACGCCGCTCCTTGCAGCGGCGGTACTGACTGCGCGCAGTTTCTCGATCTCCACGCGACGATCTGCATACGAACTCCAGCGAAAGCTGTTTTCCGACGGAACGTAGTTGACACTGATCACTGCATTTTTCTTGACAGTCACGTGAGCGATGTACCCGAACAACGCGGCCAAAACGGTTGCCCGACCGTTTCCGAAGCGGATCCCGACGCTGCTCGCGCGTCCGTTCAAGTTGACGCGGATCACGGCAGGTTCACCCGCGCCTCCGTCGGTCAGAATCTCGACGGTCGCACCGAGCGTTGCGGCGACATCGACGACGGTATCGCCCCTGACTGTAAACCCTGTCTGCGTCTCGAAATGCCGCACATCCGTGACCACAGCTGCGTCGTCTATTTTGCGGTCGAATCCAGACTGTCTGGCAAGTTGCTGGACCCGCGTCAGGCGCCGTTTCGAGATGGTGATCTCGCTACCGAGTTCCATCGAAACTGCGACGGCGGCGACCTCTTGCAATGTGGCTGACGGCTGTTGAGCCGGACCAAGTTCAGGGAAGGCGCCGACAGGCGGTCTCTTTGCTCTGGCGATATAGGCATCGTTGTCCGACAGCACCTCCGCATCAACGTCCTGAGCATAGGTCGGGTTGATCTTGGCAAGAACTTCTGGCACCCGACGCTGCAGCATCGGGCCGAGCTTGCGATTGGTCACGACGAAGGTGGGCGCGCCATTGTAGATAACTTCGTCAATTGACTCGGGATCAGGCTCACGAAACGCCTGTAGAAGGCAGTGGGTAAACACGCTCGTTCGTGTGCCCTCAGGCGCCAGCTTCGTCTCGTACGCCGGCTGCCCGATCGCTGCTGCCATGAACTTGTCCACTTTGCTGCGCGACGTGGAAAAATTCTCGTTTGGAAAGACTATGCTGCCGCGCACCCGCGTCGCGCTTTTCGTCTGTGGTATCGTGCGGCATGCATCCGAAATCAGGACAACGTTCGGGATTCCACAATCCTTGGCAAATTCAGCGGTTTCCATCCAGCTGATCGCTTCGTTTGCATCCTTCGGGGCATTCGAAAGGAGCCAAAGTTCCGTTTCATTCTTCCAGTAGCCGTGTCCGGAGAAGAATAGAACCAGCTGATGATAGATCTGTGCCGACACGAAGGTCGAGACTGCCTGCATGACCATGGCGGCCGTGACCACCTTGTCGTTGGCGTCCGTGAGTTCGATCGTGTCAAACCCTTCCTCACGAAGCCATCTGGCAACTGCTTCCGCGCCGGCGGCGCAACCCTCCAGTACGGTCAGCTCGCCCGTGCGATCCACGCCAATGACAACGGCCGCCCTCTTATCCAATATGTCCCCCTCGACAGAAATTCGTGCAAATGCAACCAGTAATGCCGCTGCGGCTTGCAGGCTTCCTTGCAAGTCTACATAAAACTGCGATGCGAGATAGTGGCTGCCATTGAATGGTAGTGAATGATCTGAAAACCTCTCTCCCAGGAGAACCAAAGAGCAGTCCGTATGTCACGTTTGTCGAGGATCTTGACGCGGTGTCTGGATGCGCTTGCGCAGACGTGAGAGCGACCAAGCTGGCGACCTCACCTCGTGCGAAGGATACCTCGATCCACAAGATTGGGCGTTCTTATCTGCTTCTTGAACGCCGAATAGAGTGGATCCGGTAGACCTTCGCATGCCCGCCATACGAGTTTGGCAATACCAAAATTTGTTGCGTCAAAAGCAACTTCACGCCGCAAAGGCGCGGTCATCTCGGTAACCAGGTCAATTAATGTCCAGCTTTCCCCTTGTTGAAGAATTTCAAGTGCCATCGGGATAAAGCGATAGTAATCGGGACAGCCGCTTCTATCGCAGTCGATTGCAAGCTCTCTAAGCTTCCGCGCGCGCGCCTCGTCTCTTGCAAGGGCTGAAGCCTGAAACCCTGGCGTAAACATCGTATCGGCCAAATTGCGAAACAGCGTTGAAAAGGACTCCGCAGCCGACAGAAGATGTCCCGAATTCCCTGTGCCAATGCAGCGTTGGAAGGTACTTCTTAAGTTGTCGAGGCGTTCACCAGCCGGTGGGTGGGTTTTGGACAAAAACGGCTCGGACGTTTCGAATTCCTCGTAGCGCTCCCATTCGCGATGCAAGAGAAGAGCGAACTCCCAACCGGCATACGCCATTGCAAGACGGTGCCCGTCATGTGGCTCACCCAGTTGCCCCAATGCGAGAAAAAGAGCGAGCCGATCTGCAACAAACTCCTCGCGCCAAGTTATAGAACAGTTTTCCAACCCCATTCTGAGCTGGGCCATGAGTTCAGGAGCCTCTGTCGGAAACCGGGCGATCAGCCCATGGGCAATCTCATGACATATGAGGAAGACTCCTGCCTCGGTTGCAATCCACCCTCCAAACAGGGCTTGGTCACCGCTAATCTCATAGTTTTGGTGTACGGTCGAATTGCCGGCCACCGAGTACCAGAAGAACGCCCGATGCATACGCTCGACGGACTCCTCGAACAGGGACCCTTCGCCTGCATCTATTGGCACCGTGCCGTCGCTGGAAAAGGCATAGCTCCGTGCCGCAAGGATACGCGAGATCCTGTAGATAAATGGAGGTAACCCGGCACTAATGCGGATAGCGAAGGGTCGTTTGGTGCAATCAACCTCGGCGAAGCGCGCACCGTCAGCGGCAATTTCCAGTGCAAACTGCTTTTCAATTGAAAACCCTAGGCAGTTCTCGGCCCGACGGCGAGCTTCCTTCCAGGCGCGCTTGACCATTTGACGCGCAAGCTTGCGAGGATCAAGGGGAGTGGCTCTATTTCGTACCTTCTCCAGACCGGCGGCCAAGATTTCTTTTGGATCGGCGTGCTGACGCTGTTGGCGTCGATGCCGACGTTGGGTGGACGCTCGCGTCATTCTATACGGGGCTTTCGTGTGAACCTGGCGATACCGCAAAAGTGAACCGCGCGCCGGTGCTGCAAGGCAGACGCTCACTCTTAACTCTCCGGTCATTATGCAATCGTCTGGTGGCAGACGTCTGCATCGAATTTACGACAATGAGGTTGGGAGGCATGGTGTCTTACCTGAGGGGCTGTTCTGTTCACTTTGGTTTCGCATCGGCACTATGACACCTAATATTTCGCTGCACCCGTTTTGTGTGGCAGCTTTGGGAGTGGTGCCACGCGGCATCTGGCAGGGTTGAACGGCAGGTTAGGGCCGACAATGACGGTGCGCGCTGCTCGCATAAATGTCCGCTTTGTAGGATCGGCCGCTGGAACTCGCCTGTCTGCTTGCGGCCTCATACAAGTCATTCGCTCGTGCCTTCGCGATGACATTTCTTGGCGCCCCCAATCTTCCAAGCCTGCAACGTTCACTGCATCGCACGGGCGCGTATATTGGGTATCTTCAATATTCTGAAACGTCACGCCATCCTGCTTCCGTTTAACAAAACTCGGAGGCTGCGCCCATGACACCGACGAAGCTCCTTGTCGGTCAGATAGTCATTGTGTTCGCCATCGTCATTCTCGGCGTATGGACAGCGACTCAATGGTGCGCCCAAACTTTAGATTATCAGCCGCAACTCGGACCCCCATGGTTTGTCGCAGCCGGATGGCCGATCTACAAGCCGTGGCAACTGTTCGAGTGGTGGTTCCATTTCGACGCATACGCGCCCGAGGTCTTCGACACGGCCGGGATGCTTGCGGCCACCACAGGCTTCATGGGCTGCGCGGCCGCCATCGCTGGCTCCCTCTGGCGTGCGCGGCAGCGCGGCCTAGTCACCACTTATGGCTCGTCGCGATGGGCCGTGTCTTGGGAGATCGAGAAGGCAGGGCTGTTTCGGCCAGCCGGTGTTTTCCTTGGCAAGCTGAAGGACCGCTATCTTCGCCATGACGGGCCGGAGCACGTAATGGCCTTTGCTCCCACGCGCTCGGGCAAGGGTGTTGGACTGGTTGTTCCGACGCTTCTTTCCTGGACCGGCTCGGCCGTCATTCACGACATCAAAGGCGAGAACTGGCAGCTGACCGCCGGCTGGCGGTCGAAGTTCTCGTACTGTTTTTTGTTCAATCCGACCGATCCGAGGTCAGCACGCTACAATCCGCTACTTGAGGTGCGCAAAGAAGTGAACGAGGTCCGCGATGTCCAGAACATCGCTGATGTCTTGGTGGATCCGGAAGGTGCGCTCGAGCGGCGCAATCATTGGGAGAAGACCAGTCACTCACTCTTGGTCGGCGCCATCTTGCACGTGCTCTATGCCGAAGAGGAAAAGACGCTCGCCCGCGTCGCCACCTTCCTGTCGGATCCGCAACGCTCCTTTGCCGCGACGCTGCAGCGGATGATGACGACCAATCACCTCGGCACGGCGGACAAGCCCCAGGTCCATCCGGTCGTGGCCTCCGCAGCGCGCGAGGTGCTGAACAAGTCGGAAAATGAGCGTTCTGGCGTGCTCTCGACCGCGATGTCGTTTCTCGGGCTCTATCGTGATCCGACAGTGGCCGGGGCAACATCGACCTGCGACTGGCGCATTGCGGACCTGATGGATGCCGAGCGGCCGATGTCGCTCTATCTGGTCGTGCCGCCGTCGGACATCTCGCGCACCAAGCCGCTGGTGAGACTGGTGCTCAATCAAATCGGCCGCAGGCTGACTGAGCGCCTGGAGGGTGACCCGAAGAAGAGCCGCAGGCATCAACTCCTCATGATGCTCGACGAATTCCCGGCGCTCGGACGCCTCGATTTCTTCGAGACCGCGCTTGCCTTCATGGCAGGCTACGGCATCCGCGCCTATCTGATCGCTCAATCCTTGAACCAGATCTCCAAGGCCTATGGCGAGAACAACGCCATTCTCGACAATTGCCATGTGCGGATTTCCTTTTCTTCCAATGACGAGCGCACGGCCAAACGCATCTCGGACGCGCTCGGTACAGCGACGGAACTCAGATCCATGCGCAACTATGCCGGCCATCGGCTGGCACCCTGGCTTTCGCACGTCATGGTGAGCCGCCAGGAAACTGCGCGACCGCTGTTGACACCAGGCGAGGTGATGCAATTGCCGCCTTCGGACGAGCTGGTGCTGATATCAGGATTGCCGCCGATCCGTGCGAACAAGCTCCGCTACTACGAGGACCAGAATTTCACCGAACGGGTGCTGCCGGCGCCGGTGTTGCGCGACGGTCTGTACGTGGACTGTCCTGCGTCGCGCCCCGACGATTGGAGCGGACTAGTCCGCAGTGTTGACCGCCGTCTCGCTGCAGATGACGAAAACGCCGGCGAGGCAATCGAAGAAGAGGGCGGCGTGCAACAGCAGCGTCATCCAGGCCTGCCTGAAGAACACGTCGTCGTCTCTCAGGAGCCTGATCAAGACGACCTCTTCAATCTGGCGGACGATGACGCCGAGGCACTCGCAGACAAGCGCGTCATGGACCGGGTTTCCGCCGCAGCCAGCGCCTACGGTATCAACGAGGGAAGGGGCGACGACAAGGACATCATCCCCGGCTTCTAAGCGCTTTCGCAGCTCAGGCGTAGCTCAGCGTAGATAACGCCCATAAGCGATTTTGCGGATCTCGACGATGTTCGTTGCCGCCGCCGGCGCATCAGCGCCGGCCAGTCGGAACGAGCCCCATGAAGCCGCATCGCATTCGCCACCAGTTTCTGCTCGAACCCGCGTTAAGCGCGAAGCTGGAAACCCTCAGTCGCAACCCGTCGACCACAAAATCGGCGATCGTCGCGAAAGCGGTCGAGGCCTTCATCGAGCGGCGTGGCGAGAACGAACTCGACAATCGTTATGGCAGGCGGCTCGACCGTCTTTCCCGCGATCTCGACCATGTCAGGCGCGACGCCGAAATAACTCTGGAGAGCCTGGCGCTCTTAATCCGCTTTTCAATCACGCTTCATGCGCACACGCCAATTCCGGATCGGGCGACACAGGCGATCGCCCAAGAGCGCTTTGACAAATTCGTCGAGCAGGTCGGTCGCCAGATAGCCTCCGGGAAGCGCTCGCTTGGTTACGGCAATGGCAACGGAGGCGAAGGATGAACTCTCATCCCGCAGCGGACCACCGCCGCCGAGCCATGCTGCGCACAGCCATGGGCGCCGCGATCACCGAGGCCCTTGCCGATCCGACCGTCATCGAGGTGATGGTCAACCCCGACGGCGCGCTGAGGCTCGACCAGTTGGGAGAAGGCCGGGTCGATACAGGCGTGCATATGCATCCTGCCGAGGCGGAACGCATCATCCGGCTCGTCGCCTCCCATGTACGCGCCGAGGCGCATGCAGATAGTCCGATTGTCAGTGCCGAATTGCCATCAGGCGAGCGCTTCGAGGGTCTGCTACCGCCGGTCGTGCTGGCGCCATGCTTCGCCATCCGCAAACCGGCGGCAAAACTCTACACGCTGGCCAACTACGTCGCCGATCGCGTCATGCTCCCGCTGCAGGCTGATGCCCTGAGGAAGGCAGTGCGCGAGCGGCGCAACATCCTGGTCGCCGGCGGCACATCGTCGGGCAAAACGACACTTACCAATGCTCTACTGGCAGAAGTCGCCGAATGCGATGAGCGGGTGATCCTGATTGAGGACACCCGCGAGCTGCAATGCGCGGCCAAGGACTGCGTTGCCATGAGGACGAGGCGGGGCTCCATCACACTCGCCGATCTCGTACGCTCGACCTTACGGCTGAGGCCCGACCGCATCATCGTCGGCGAAGTCAGAGGCGCGGAAGCGCTCGATATGCTGAAGGCATGGAACACCGGACATCCCGGCGGCATTGCCACGGTTCACGCCAATTCGGCACGCTCCGCACTCTATCGTATTGAGCAGCTCGCCCAGGAAGCCGTTGTCACCGTTCCCCGCCGGCTGATCGCCGATGCCGTCGACTTGGTCATCTTTATTGCCGGAAGAGGACCCGCGCGCCGCGTTGACGCGATCGCCGAGGTCACGGGTCTCGACGGCAGCGGCGATTACGCCGTCACCCCGCTCACACTTCCGCAACTCCAGCAGCTCTGAAAGGTCACCTCATGCGCAAGAAGCTTCGCTTTCTTTCGTTCGCCGCCGTCGCGCTTCTTCTCACGGCCCAGGCCCACGCTGCCGGCTCCGGCATGCCGTGGGAACAGCCGCTGCAGCAGATTCTGGAATCGGTGCAGGGGCCGGTCGCCAAGATCCTCGCGGTGATCATCATCATCACCACCGGTCTGACCCTTGCCTTCGGCGACACGGCGGGCGGTTTCCGCCGGCTGATCCAGATCGTCTTCGGCCTGTCGATCGCCTTCGCGGCCTCGAGCTTCTTTCTTTCCTTCTTCTCCTTTGGCGGCGGGGCAGTCGTCTGATGAGCACCGGAGAGCAGCATATCGAAGGCTTCGAGGTTCTGGTCCATCGGGCGCTCACCGAGCCGATCCTGCTCGGCGGCGCGCCGCGGGCGGTGGCGATCCTCAATGGCACGGTGGCCGCGGCCATCGGCCTAGGCCTGCAGCAGTGGATTGCGGGTGTGATCCTCTGGATCGCCGGCCACACGCTCGCGGTCTTTGCCGCACGGCGTGATCCGGATTTTGCCAGCGTGCTTGTCCGTCATCTTCGTCAAAAGGGCTGGCTTGCATGCTGAAGCTTTCCGAATACCGCGGCAAAGCCGACCGGCTTGCCGACCATCTGCCCTGGGCAGCACTCGTCGCGCCCGGCATCGTGCTCAACAAGGATGGCAGCTTCCAACGGACATTGCGGTTTCGTGGCCCCGACCTTGAAAGCGCGACGGAGGCCGAACTCATCGGCATATGCGCGCGGGCAAACAATGCGCTGAGAAGGCTCGGCTCTGGCTGGGCATTATTCTTCGAGGCCGAGCGCATCGAAGCGCTGGGCTATGCGAGCTCGGCCCTTCCCGATGCTGCCTCATGGCTGATCGATGAGGAACGGCGCGCGGCCTTCGAGGGCAAGGTCGCGCATTTCGAGAGCATCTATCATCTGACCTTGGTCTTCATGCCTGGGCCCGATGGCCAAGCGCGCGCGGAAAGTGCTCTCGTCGACTCGCATGACTTGGGAGGGGAAAGAGACTGGCGCCAGGAGCTTGCCCGGTTCCGAGACGAGACTGACCGCGTTCTCGATCTTCTTTCGGGCTTCGTGCCCGAGGTGCGCGCGCTCGACGATGCCGAGAGCCTGACGTACCTGCACGGCACGATCTCGACACGCCGTCATCCGGTTGCCGTGCCGGAAACGCCAATGTATCTCGACGGCGTCCTGGTTGACGCGCCGCTGACCGGCGGCCTAGAGCCGATGCTGGGCGAGCAGCATCTGCGCACGCTCACAGTTCTCGGCTTTCCGAACGTCACCCGGCCAGGAATCCTTGATGCGCTCAATAACCAGGATTTCGCCTATCGCTGGGTGACGCGCTTCATTCCACTCGACAAGGCGGAAGCCACGAAGACGCTGACTCGGCTCCGCCGGCAGTGGTTTGCCAAGCGCAAATCGATCGCGGCTATTCTGCGCGAGGTGGTGACCAACGAACCGGTGCCTCTCGTCGACAGTGACGCCGACAACAAGGCGCTCGATGCCGATGCAGCACTGCAGGCATTGGGCGGCGATCATGTCGGCTTCGGCTATCTCACCACAACGGTGACGGTGTGGGATCAGAACCGTAAAGCCGCCGCGGAAAAGCTTCGCGCCGTCGAGCGGATCGTCAACGGGCTCGGCTTCACCACCATTCGCGAAAGCATCAATGCCGTCGAAGCGTGGCTTGGTTCATTGCCGGGTCATGTCTACGCCAACGTTCGCCAGCCGCTCGTTCACACGCTTAACCTTGCCCATCTCGTGCCGCTGTCGTCCGTGTGGGCAGGTCCAGCGGAGAACGAGCACCTTGCCGAGGTCACCGGCGATTACGCTCCGCCGCTTCTTTTCGCCGAAACCAGCGGCTCGACGCCGTTTCGGCTTTCGACCCATATCGGCGATGTCGGCCACATGCTGGTTGTCGGGCCGACCGGTGCCGGCAAGTCGGTTCTGCTTGCCCTGATCGCTTTGCAGTTCCGGCGCTACGCTGGCGCGCAAATCTATGTCTTCGACAAAGGCAATTCGGCCCGCGCCGCCGCGCTTGCCATGGGCGGCGACCACCATGCGTTGGGTGCGAATGGTGCGCTTGGTTTCCAGCCGCTGCGCCACATCGACGACCCGGCCACACAGAGCTGGGCTGCCGAATGGATCGCCGGCCTCATTGCCCACGAGAATGTCACAGTCACCCCGGAGGTGAAGGAGGCAATCTGGTCGGCGCTCACCAGCCTCGCCACCGCGCCGGCGCAGGAACGCACGCTGACTGGCCTGTCGGTCCTGCTTCAGTCCAATGCGCTCAAATCGGCATTGATGCCCTACACGCTCGACGGACCATTCGGCCGCCTGCTCGATGCCGATGACGACCGGCTGGCCATCTCGGATGTGCAGTGTTTCGAGACCCAGGAGCTGATGCACAGCCAAGGCGCTGTGCTGCCTGTGCTCACCTATCTGTTCCATCGTCTTGAGGACCGGTTTGACGGGCGGCCGACGCTGCTCATGCTCGACGAGGCCTGGGTCTATCTCGACAACCCGCTCTTTGCCGCCCGCATCCGCGAATGGCTTAAGGTGCTGCGTAAGAAAAACGTCTCCGTCATCTTCGCGACGCAGTCGCTTGCCGACATCGCCGGCTCTTCTATCGCACCCGCAATCATCGAGAGCTGCCCGCAGCGCATTTTTCTCCCCAATGATCGTGCGGTGGAGCCGCAGGCACGGGCAGCCTATGAGCGCTTCGGTCTTAATGAGCGACAGATCGAATTGGTCGCCCGCGCCACGCCGAAGCGCCACTACTATCTGCAGTCGCGCCGCGGCAATCGCCTCTTCGAGCTCGGGCTAGGCCCGATCGCTCTTGCGCTTTGCGGCGCCTCCGACCCGGCCGCGCAGACCCTGATCGACAATATTCTTTCCGAAGAGGGGCAGGGCAGCTTTGCCGCCCGTTTCTTCAGTGCGCGCGGCCTGGATTGGGCTGCCGAGCTTCTCCAGCAATTTCCTCAACCTAACAAGGAGCAATCGTCATGATCGGACGCCGCCTTTTTACTAGCCTGGTCACCGTTTCCCTGATTGCCAAACCGATGGCTGACTACGTCCAGCCGGCCTATGCGCTCATCGTGTTTGACCCGTCCAACTATACGCAGAATGTGCTGTCGGCAGCACGCGCATTGGAGCAGATCAACAACCAAATCCAGTCGCTTCAGAACCAGGCGACCATGCTGCAGAACATGGCGCGCAACCTTCAGCGCCTGGATTTCTCTTCCGTGGGCCAGCTTACCGGCTCGCTCCAACGGATTGACGGTCTGATGACCCAGGCGAGCGGCCTGAGCTTCGATCTCGACAAGCTGCAGGACCAGTGGCGCCAGCAATATCCGGAAAGCTACGACGCCACCATCAAGGTCAGCGATGTGGCGGGCGCCGCGCGCGAGCGCTGGCAGAGCGCCATGCAGGCGTTCCGCCAGACCATGAGCGCGCAATCGCAGATCGTCGAGAACGTGCAGGCCGATGGCGACCTGCTTACCGATCTCGTCAATCGCAGCCAGGGCGCGGCAGGTGCCCTCGAGGCAAGCCAGGCTACCAATCAGCTGATCGCGCTTTCGACCAAGCAGCAGATGCAGATCCAGACGCTGCTTGCGACCCAGTTCCGGGCCGAGGCCGAGGATGCGGCGCGCAAGGCGCAGTCTGAGGAAGCCGCTCGCGAGACGACGAAGCGTTTCCTGGGCACCGGCACGGCTTATCCCGGCAACTGAGCGGCAGTTCTTCAAGACAACGAGGAAGGCGGCGACATGAACGACCTCGGAGTCATCGATCGCTTCATGGAGACCTTTACCCGCTACATTGACAGTGGGTTCGGTCTGCTTTCGGGCGACGTCGCCTTTCTCACCACCATTCTGATCGGCATTGACATCACGCTCGCGGGCTTGGTCTGGGCGTTCGGCGGCGAGCCCAACATTCTCGGCCGGCTTGTTCGCAAAGTGCTCTATGTCGGCGCCTTCGCCTTCGTCCTGAACAATTTCAAGAACCTCGCCGACATAATTTACCGCTCCTTTGCCGGTCTCGGCATCAACGCATCGGCCGGCAACCTGTCCGCCGACAGTCTCCTGCGGCCAGGCCGCATTGCCGCGGCCGGCTTCGAGGGCGCCTGGCCGCTCCTCAATCAAGCGAGCCAGCTAGTAGGCTTCCCCGAGATCTTCGGTAACGCGCTCACCATCTTCGTGCTGCTTCTGGCCTGGTTCCTGGTCCTCATCGCCTTCTTCATTCTTTCCATCCAGCTCTTCATCACCATCCTCGAGTTCAAGCTCACCACGCTGGCCGGCTTCGTCCTGGTGCCCTTCGCGCTCTGGAACCGCTCGGCGTTTCTGGCCGAGCGCGTGCTCGGCAATGTGATTTCGTCGGGCATCAAGGTGATGGTGCTTGCCGTCATCGTCGGCATCGGCTCCACGCTCTTTGGCGAGTTCGCTTCCGCCCTGCAGGGCCAGGAGCCGGACCTGGCGGCGGCCATGTCTCAGGTGCTGGGTGCGCTGGCGCTGCTTGGGCTCGGCATTTTCGGCCCCGGGATTGCCTCGGGTCTTGTTTCCGGCGCGCCGCAGCTTGGCGCTGGCGCGGCACTTGGAACAACGGCGGCCGCAGCTGGATCAACGCTCGTTGCCGGAGGCGCTGCGTTTGCCGGCGCGCGCATGGCAACAGGCGGCGGCCTCGCCGCAGTCCGTGCCGGCGCCGCCATGGGGTCCGCTGCCACCGTCGCTTGGCAAACGGGGCGCGCGACATCGCCCGAGTCCGGGCTGTCCGGGGTAGCTGCTGGGCTGCATGGGGTTGCGAGTGCCGCTAGCGGCGCCGCGATGCGGGGAATGCGATCCGCAGCAGAACCATTCCGCCGTAGTGCCGACGCCGGTCGCGATGCCGGCTGGACCGCGACCGGCGGCATGCCGACCGCGTCAAAGACAGGAACCTCGCCCGCTGCAGCCTCTGACCCCGCGCCGGTCTGGGCAAGGCGTCTGCGTTCCGAACAGACCGCACGCGCCCATCGCAATGCTGCCACGCAGGCGGTGCGCGATGGAGATCGGGGCGGAAGCGGCGCCAATCCCTCCCTCAATGACAAGGAAGACTAGATGCTCTTCAAGCGACCCGTTCAGCGTTATGGAAAGACGCCCGAACCCGTAACACCCTACCAGAAGGCCAGCCAACTCTGGGATGAGCGCATCGGCACGGCGCGCGTCCAGGCCAAGAACTGGCGCTTCATGGCCTTTGGCTGCCTGGCTCTGACGACGGGGCTTTCCGGTGGGCTTCTGTGGCAGTCGATGCAGGGCCGCGTCGTGCCTTATGTCGTCGAGGTCAACCGCTTTGGCGAGGCGCACGCGGTCGCGCCGGCAGTCCAAAACTACCAGCCCGACGATGCCCAGATCGCCTGGCATCTCAGCCGCTTCATCCAGAATGTCCGTTCGGTTTCCACCGATGCGGTTCTGGTGCGGCAGAATTGGCTGTCGGCCTACGACTTTGCCACCGACCGAGCGGCGCTCTTCCTCAACGAATATGCCAAGGCGAACGACCCTTTCGGCCAAATCGGCACGCGCAGCGTGTCAGTGCAGGTGACCAGCGTGGTCAGGGCTTCCGACAGCTCGTTCCAGGTCAAATGGACCGAGCAGGTGTTCGAGCGCGGCAGCCTCGCCAGCACGACGCGCTGGATCGGGATCCTCACCATCCTCATCCGCCCGCCTAGGACAACCGAGCAGCTGCGCAAGAACCCGCTCGGCGTCTTCATCAACGCCATCGACTGGTCGCGCGAGCTCGACAGCGCCGCGCCAACCCCCGTTTCCCCTAAGGAGCCCGCCAATGACAAATAGAGCCCCATTGCTTCGTGCTGCCTTGATCCTGTCGGCGTCTGCTGCGGTTCTTTCGGCCTGTGCCTCGAAGCCAGTGCCGCCGCCTCAGATTTCCTATGACCACGAGGACTTCAAACCAGCCGCGATCGAGAAGGCGCCGGAGAAGCCGGTCAAGGTCGTGGAAGTGCCGAAACCGTTACCGTTGCCTGGTCAGTTGATGCCCGCACCCGGCAAGCCCGCCCCAGATAAGCGCTCGCCGGAAGAACAGGTCGCCGATGCCAACAAGGCGGCGACGCAACAACCCACCAAGTTTGGCTATGTCAATGCGGTGCAGGTTTACCCCTTTGCCGACGGCGCGCTCTACCAGCTCTACGCCGCGCCGGAGCGCGTCACCGATATCTCATTGCAGCGGGGCGAGAAGCTGACCTCGGTCTCAGCCGGCGATACGGTCCGTTGGGTGATCGGTGACACCGTTAGTGGCTCAGGCGATGACCAGCGCACTCATGTGCTGGTGAAGCCATTCGCGCCGGGGCTTGCCACCAATCTGGTCATCACGACGGACAGGCGATCCTATCACCTGCAGCTTCAAAGCACTGAGAAAACTGCCATGGCGGCGCTCTCCTGGATTTACAGCGAAGACCAACTCGTGGCGCTTCGGCGGCGCAACGCTCAGGCCGAGGCTGAAATGCCCGCGGCCTCGAACGTAGCACTCGAAAACATCCGCTTCCGCTATTCGATCGCCGGCGACACGCCACCATGGAGACCGACGCGCGCCTTTGATGATGGCAGCAGGGTCTATATCGAATTCCCGCGCCGTATAGACCAAGGTGAGGCGCCGCCGCTCTTCATCGTCGGAGCCGACGGGGACAACCAGCTCGTCAACTATCGCATGCGCGGCAACTACTACATCGTCGATCGCCTCTTTGCTGCGGCCGAGCTAAGGCTGGGCACCAAACAGCAGCAGGTGGTGCGCATTACGAGAACCGACGGTCGGAAACCGCCGCGGCGGGTTTCGCTGTTTTCGCGTTTTGGCAGGTGAGGGGAGGCTCATGACCGATACTTCCCATCCGAATGCTCCGCCGAAGCTCAATCCCGAACAGCTGCAGCTGCGAGCCTCGCCCCGCCGAGCGGTGCGGTTCAGGCGCGGCATAATCGTCGCGATCGCTGCTGTTGGTTCCGGCGCTGTTTTTGGCGTCACGATGATGGCGCTGCGGGGACCCGCATTGCGCCTGAAACAGCAGGCCGAAGAGCTCTACAGCACGGACCGCAAGCCGACCGCCGAGGGACTTGAATCGCTGCCCAAGGACTATTCCGGGAGCAAGCCGAAGGCTCCGGTGCTTGGACCGCCGCTGCCCGGGGATCTCGGCCGTCCTATTCTCGAGCACCAGCGCCAGCTTGGCATCGCACCTGGGCAAGACGTTTCCGCCGAGGCGCAGCGGCTTGCACAACAAGCGATTGAGGCGCGCGAGTCGCAAGTCCTCTTCCGCATCGAAAACCGGCCCCAGCAGGCGGAAGCTTTTGGCAATGGGCAGGGCGGACGTTCCCCTTTCGAGACGGCGTCTCCGCAGCCAGATGCCGAAGGCCAGCGAGCTTCCGTCGCGCCGGCCGAGGGCGACCAGAACAATCAACAGCGCAAGCTCGATTTCATCGATCAACGGAACACCGGCGGGATCTACAACCCGCATGCACTGCAGACGCCGGCTTCGCCCTATCAGATCATGGCCGGTAGCGTGATCGCTGCAAGCCTGATCACCGGCATCAATTCCGATCTGCCCGGCCTTGTCGTCGCCCAGATCACCGAGAATGTGCACGACAGCGTCACCGGCAGCATCCTGCTCATCCCGCAGGGCTCACGGCTGATCGGCACCTACGACAGCGTTGTAGCCTTTGGGCAAAGGCGCGCTCTGTTGGTGTGGCAACGCATCGTTATGCCGAACGGCTCCTCTACCGAAATCGACAATCTGCCCGTGACCGACGCGGCCGGCTATGCCGGGCTTGAGGACAAGGTGGATTTCCATACTTGGCAGTTGATCAAGGGCGTCGCGGTGGCCACATTGCTGGGGGTTGGTACCGAGTTGAGCTTTGGGGAAAATGAAAGCGACTTGGTCAAGGCAATTCGTGAATCCACCCAGCAGAACGTCAGTCAAGCGGGCCAACGGATCACTGAAAAGAACCTGAACGTCCAACCCACGATCACCGTGCGCCCTGGTTGGCCGTTGCGCGTCATCGTGCACAAGGACCTCGTGTTGCGGCCATACACGGGGTGAACAGGAGGACTTCATGGCTAACCTGAAACTCGGAAAACTTCCGGACCGGACACCTTCGAAGATCACCATCACCGTTGGCGCCGACTTGAGCCAAGCACTCAACGACTATGCCGCACTTTACCGTGAGACCTATGGCGAGTCCGAAACGGTGGCGGAACTGATCCCCTTTATGCTGGTCGGGTTCCTGGAAGGCGACCGGGCGTTTGCCAAGGCCAGAAAGGAAGGTCTGCCGGGCGCCGGCGCGTCGGAGAAACCACGAAGGCAATCATCTTCCACACTGGACAACGGTTAGCGCTTGGTGTCGTTTTGGAGCACGCTAGGTTCTTGATGCTGACCGCGTTGCCGCCGGTCCGTACTCCACCAGTTCGAGTGCCTCCTCCTTTGTGCAGGAATTCGCCTGAGCGAGTTCGAGCGCCTCTTCAAGGAAGCGATGATTGCGCTCCTGTACATCGAGGTGCGCCGGCGTCGGAAAGCACGCGACAATCCGTTGCCACACGCGGTGTTGAAACGAGCCTGAAGGCATGTCTAATTCCCAGCGGTTACCCTGAGAAGACACTGAGTCTGAGGGAGATTCAAGTTTCAGGGGAACAACTAAGCCTGCTAGACAATAAGTGCATAAAAGCCGTGGCTTTTTCTTGCGGCCGGCCTCGTTCTCTTCGGACAAAAAATCGATCTTGTCACGATGCCGCCAGACCGGATGCTGAATGACAACTTCTCGCCAACAGTAATTGAATAGCGGACCGGACCGCTCCCGGCCCCGACAAGTTGTTGAGTTCTCGACCAGCGGTCATTCTCGATGGTACCGTGGCGAAAGGTCGATCGCACATTGTTGCGTGGCGCAATGATTTATATACGTTAGTATATGAAGGTTGTCGATATGTGAACCTATATAGCCTTAAATTGATATAGTGACGTATATTGACACCCGTCATATACGAGCCTATATCAGGCTAGCTCATACAGAAATCGTATAGGCCATGAAGATCAGAACAGCTCGCGACATTGGAATCCTGATCAAGGAGGCCCGCACCCGGCGCGGCCTGTCACAGGCTGCCTTGGCCAAAATGATCAACACGACGCAGACGTGGGTGTCGTGGATCGAGAACGGCAAGCCCAGCGCCGAGATCGGCAACGTCCTGCTGGCGCTGACCACGCTTGGTGTGGAGATGGACTTTCAGATCCCGCCGGCGCCGACGTCGGCTGATCATCATCATAATGCCGATGAACGGCATGTCGACGATGACGACGACGAGATTCCCTACAAGCTCTAGATGACGATGATCATGATGAACCCGATCGACACCCTCGACGTCTATATCGCTGGCAGACCGGTTGGGGGGCTCCACCACTTGCAGGGCGGCAAGCTTTCGTTCTCCTATCACGAGGCATGGATGGAAGGCCGGGTGGCGATCCCGCTCTCCCTGTCCATGCCGACGATCACCAGGACCTACGAGGGCAAGGTCGTCGAGGCATTCCTCTGGGGCCTACTGCCGGATAATGAGCAGACCCTCGCCAGATGGGCGCAGAGGTTCCAGGTCTCCGCCCGAAACCCGTTTGCCCTGCTCAAGAATGTCGGCCGCGACTGCGCCGGCGCCGTCCAGTTCCTTCCTCGTGGCGGCCAGATTTCCCGCAGCGAGAACGTGGAGTTGCTCACCGAGGCGCAGATCGGCGACCGCCTGCGCGACCTGCGCAAGGATGGTGCAGCGACCCGGCGAATCGGCGATCCTGGTCAGTTCAGTCTCGCTGGTGCGCAGGCAAAGACGGCGTTCCATTTCGACACGGGCAGCAATCGCTGGGGTATCCCTCTAGGCGATACGCCCACGACACACATCTTAAAGCCGCCTTTGCCGCACTTGCACGGGCATACTGAGAACGAGCATTTCTGCCTGAAGCTTGCATGCAAGCTCGGCATGGACGCTGCACACAGCCAGGTTCTCGACTTTGCAGGCGAAAAGGCGATCGTTCTCGAGCGCTACGACCGCCGCAACATCGACGGCAAGACCATCCGCATCCATCAGGAGGACATGTGCCAGGCCCTGTCGGTGATGCCGACGCTAAAGTACGAGAACCAGGGTGGGCCAGGTATCACGACGATCTCCAAAAAGGTGCTGTCGGCCTCCCTCGACCCCGTCCGAGACCGTCAGACCTTCATGGCCGCGAACGTCTTCAACTGGATCATCGCCGGCACGGACGCGCATGCAAAGAACTACTCGATGCTGCTCGGTGCCCAGGGCGAGGCCCGCCTAGCTCCGCTCTACGACATCTCCTCCATTCTGCCGCACCTCGGCGAGGGAGAGATCCAAGCTGAGATGCGCGACCTTAAACTGGCGATGAAGATCGACAGAGTCTACCCGATCGACGAGATCATGCCGCGCCACTGGGGGCGCTGTGCGTCCTCAGCAAAGGTCGGCGCCGAGTACACGGTGCGGAGGATCCGCCATCAGCTCGCGGTGATGCCCGATATGGCATCGGAGTGCGCCCAAGAGCTTCGCCAAGAGGGGATCATCCATGAGATCGTTGGTCGCCTCGTCGACGCGATCGCGACGCGCATCAAGGGCTTGTCCCGGATCTATGGAGAGGAAGCCGCCGCGGAGCCCCTGGAGGTTGTGGAGGTGAAAGTCGGGCGGGGATAGCGGATCCACGGACTAATGCCGGCGAAACGGACGGACCGCACACTGCCCAAGGGATTCTCGCTCTAGTAGCGCGGCCCCGGGCCGGGTAGATGGCCGGTTTCGGAACCGGCCATCCGGCATCTTGAATGACGGGAATGGGGTGGGCTGCAGAACGGCAGCTTCCCGCCGAACGTTGCCCAAGAGCGGCCAGTCCAGTCCGCTCTCGGCCAACCGTCATCATTCACCAACCTTATTGATTCCCCGGAGAGAAAGTTGATCCTCCGGGCCGACGATTTGGCGCGAGTTTCGGCGTTTTTCGACGGTCAGTATGATTTCCGGCGGTTAGAGATTTGCATCGGCGTTTGGTGAACGGCCGCTGTTGGGTTCAAAGTGGATGGTCGCGTTGGCTTGCGGCGTCCCTCGATTGAGATCACCCGCGGGTTTTTGCTCTTGAGTTCATCCAGATAGTCGGCCCACCATTGCATCATCTTGACGCGCTCGTCCCAGTGCTCTGCCCGGGCGTAGGCGCGCCGAACGTCGTTGTTCTCAATGTGGGCCAGCTGCCGCTCTATGGCGTCCGGATGCCACTTGCCGCATTCGTTCAGCAGAGTTGATGCCGTTGCTCGAAAACCATGCGCGGTTGCTTCTTCCTTGCCGTAACCCATACGACGCAGCGCGGCGTTAAGCGTGTTGTCGGAAATCGGACGCGAAGCCGATCGAACACTAGGAAACAGCAGCGATCCACCACCAGAGATTTCTCTCAGTGAAGTCAGGACGCTGATCGCTTGCTTTGATAGGGGTATGCGGTGCGGCCGTCGCATTTTCATGCGTGCTTCAGGGATCGTCCACACCGAGCTTTCAAAATCGAACTCTTCCCATTCAGCGGCGCGAAGCTCGCCTGGGCGGGGAAACAGCAGCGCTATCAGCTTCAGACCGGCTCGCGTTGTAGGCTGTCCGTCAAATGCATGGATCGCCCTCAGCAAACCGCCCAAGGCCTTCGGATCGGTAATCGCGGCGCGAGACGTTACCTTCGGACTGATGAGTGCGCCTCTGAGGGCGAAGGTCGGATCTGTCTCGGCGCGTGCGGTCGCGATCGCGTATCGAAACACGCTGCCGATGGTGGAGCGCAGTCGCCTGGCCGACTCATATCGACCGCGAACCTCCACGCGACGGAGGGCGGTAAGGATGCTGGCCGGCTCGATCTCCCGAATGCACTTGTCGCCGATTATCGGATAGGCAAAGTCGAGCAGCCATTTGACCTTGCTGATCGTCCGGTCGGCACGTCCCTCCTTCTTCAGCTTGTCAACATATTCGTCCGCGATTGAGCGAAAGGAGTCCTTTGCCGAATCGGCCTTCCGCAAGCTGCGTTCCTTTCCAGGGTCGACGCCAGCTAGCAGGAGCCTTTTAGCATCATCGCGCGCCTCCCGTGCCTCGGCGAGAGAGATAAGGGGATAGCTGCCCAGCGCGAGCAGTTTCTGCTTGCCGTCAAAGCGGTAGGCGAGCCGCCAGAGGCGAGAGCCCGTGGGCTGTACCCATAGCTGCAGCCCGCCCCCGTCAGACAATTTCGCGAGTTTGGAAGCAGGGCGGGCGTTTCGACATTTCACGTCGGATAGGGCCATTCGTCAGGTCTCCCTTGGCTGTTTCGATACCATCAGGATGTCGAATACCAACGGAAATACCATCCCCCCGCCTCGTTGGATCAAATGCGCCCGAAGCGCTCTCTGTCACGCCTAATTGCGCAATGCGACAGCAAAAGATCAATAATTCCAGTCGCTTGCAGAAGCTGCAGCGTAGACGGTTCGGCTAAACGGAGTGTCGGGAGAAGAGGGGATGGTGCCCAGAGGCGGATTCGAACCACCGACACGCGGATTTTCAGTCCGCTGCTCTACCAACTGAGCTATCTGGGCCTGTTCCGGCGAACGACAACTCGTTGACCGGATCTCATCAAGGCGCCAGGAGCGCCCCTTGAAAGCGCGTGGGTTATAGCACGGGAATTCGGCCTGTCCAGCGCCTAGATGGCGATTTCAGACAGGAAAAGCGATGCCATGCAGGGCCCCGGTTTCCGTGCCGCTTCCATGGCCGGAATGGCGCACAGCATCGCACGATCCGGCCTTCGTCACCCTTGTCCGCGTCGCTATTGCGGGCTGAAATGCCATGACACGTCTTTTAGCCGGCGATCGTGGCGCCAATGCTTTCGCGGCACCAGGTGCGCCACAGGTCGTCGTTGCCTATCTGGCGCCCGTCACGCCTCTGCGAAAATCCGACGGCGACATGCCGGCCAGCTTGCGAAACGACTTG
This sequence comes from Mesorhizobium sp. M1396, assembly GCF_040317725.1. Lineage (NCBI taxonomy): Bacteria > Pseudomonadati > Pseudomonadota > Alphaproteobacteria > Hyphomicrobiales > Phyllobacteriaceae > Mesorhizobium > Mesorhizobium sp. M1396. The sequence continues at coordinate 81,340 of NZ_JAMYLA010000023.1, forward strand.
TTGAAGGCGCTGAGCGAGCCGAAGCCAGAGTCCATGGCGACGCGCAGCACATTGGCGTCCTGATGCATCAAAAGCGCTTGCGCATAGCTCAGCCGCAAAAGGTTGACATATTCATTGAGCGTCATGCCGGTCGACTTCTTGAACAGGTTCATGGCGTATTTGGGATGGATGTCGGCGGCGGCGGCGATATTCACGCAATCGATCTCGTAGAGGAAGTTCTCGGCGATGAAATCGCACATGCGCCCGACATTGCGCGACGATTGCTGGTCGAAGGGGCTGCCCGTTTCCTGCCCGGGCGCGGTTCCGGGCACCAGCCGATAAGGCTCGAACCGCACCCGCTCCAGCCGCAGCAGCAACTCGTTCACGGCATGCTCGATCATGGCCGGATCGCCCGAGCGGAAGTAGCGGTTCCAGCGCTCGAAATTGTGGTGGTCCGCCGGATCGGTCGCGCCCGTCACCAGCGTGGCGCCCGTCATCAGCCGATGGCGGACATCCGTCGGCAAATGCAAGCGAAAGAAATGCACCAGCGGCAGATGCGCGCCGGCATAGATAGCGTCGTCCGAGAGATCGTCCATCTGGTGCGGCAGGCCGCCCCAGAACAGGCACATGTCGCCCGCCGACAGTGCGATCTCATGTTCGTTCATGCGGTAATGCACGCTGCCGCGCACGATGAAATTGACCTCGACCTGGGCGTGCCAATGCGGCTTGAGCATCACCAGCGGATGGTTGTGAAACATCTGCAAGGCCAGCGGCAGGCCTTCCACGCTGCTGGCGCCAGGCTGATAAAACGGCCGTTCCGGCATCTTACTTTCCGCCAATTTCATATTCCCTTTGACGGCGACAGGCCCTGCCCACTGCATAGTCTAGCCGTGCTCACAGTGAGAGAGCAAATGGAATGGGAGGATTTCTATGCGCATCACAATGACCTGCGCCGCGCTCGTGCTTGCCCTGGGCTCTGCCCCGGCCTATGCGCAGTCCGGCGAAATCACCATCTGGAGCTGGAATGTCGCGGCTTCATCGCTGAAGGCGACGATTGCCGGCTTCAACAAGCAATTTCCCGACGTCAAGGTCACGGTCCAGGATCTCGGCAACCAGCCGACCTACGACAAGTCGATCGCCGGCTGTGCCGCCGGAGGCGTAGGCTTGCCCGACATCGTCTCGATCGAGAATGGCGAGGCCGAAAATTACTGGAGCCAGTTCCCCGACTGCTTCGTCGACCTGCATACGCTGGGCTACACAGCCGAGGATCAGGCGAAATTCCCCGACTTCAAGCGCACCGAACTCGAAGTCGGCGAGAAGGCCTATGCGATGCCGTGGGATTCAGGCCCGGTCGCCGCCTTCTATCGCCGCGACTTCTACGAAAAGGCCGGGGTCGATCCGGCGTCGATCAAGACCTGGGATGATTTCATCGCCGCCGGCAAGAAGATCCAGGCCGCCAATCCGGGCGTCACCATGACCAACGCCGATTTCAACGGCGATAGCGAATTCTTCCGCATGATCTCCAACGAACAGGGCTGCGCCTATTTCTCCGCCGACGGGCAGTCGATCACGGTCAACCAGCCCAAATGCGTCGATGCCATGACCAAGATCAAGGAGATGAAGGACGCCGGCATCATCTCGTCGGCCGACTGGGGCACCAAGATCACCAACAACACGGCCGGCACCGTCGCCACCCAGATTTATGGCGGCTGGTACGAGGGCACCATTCGCACCGAATCGGCCGGTGAAAACGGCAAATGGGGCGTCTATCTGATGCCGAGCCTCACCGCCGACGGGCCGCGCGCCGCCAATCTCGGCGGGTCGTCGTTGGCCATCACTTCGGCGTCGAAAAACAAGGAAGCCGCCTACGCCTATCTGAAATACACGCTGGAGACGAACGAAGGCCAAATCACCATGCTCAAGGAGTTTGGCCTGGTGCCTTCGCTGGTGTCGGCGCTCAACGACCCCTATGTCTCGGAAGGCCTGCCCTACTGGGGTGGCCAGGCCGTGTGGAAGGACATTCTCGGCACCTTGCCCAAGGTCGTTCCGAGCCGCGGCACCCCGTTCCAGAGCGACGCCGAAATCATCGTCCGTGCCGTGCAGACCAAATATCTGGCCGGAGGCTACCCCGACGCCAAGGCAGCGCTCGACGACGCCGCAAGCCAGATCGCCGCGGCGACCGGATTGCCCGTCAAATCTTGATCTGGACGTGATGGTCGCGGGGCGGCATGACGCTGCCCGCGACCATTGCCGAACGCGCCCCGCGCTTCAGCAGGGCGCGCCACCCTTGAACGCGGAAAGGAGGCAACAAATGCGCTACCAGAATGCAACGGCGTATCGCTTCCTCGCGCCCTATCTGCTGATCTTTGCGGTCTTCTGGGTGTGGCCGATCATCAGCTCCTTCATGATCTCCTTCCAGGCGACGCGCACCGTGCCGTGGCGGTTCGCGCCAGGCTTCAACTGGGGGCGATTGATCGGCGATCCGGCGTTCTTCAACGCGCTGAAGAACACGCTGCTCATCCTGGTCATCCAGGTGCCGGTGATGATTTCGCTGGCGCTCGTCATGGCGGTGCTGTTGAACTCGCCGCTCCTGAAGGCGCGCGGCCTTTACCGCTTTGCCTTCTTCGCCCCGGTGGTGGTCGGCGAGGTCGCCTATTCGGCGGTGTTCCGGCTGATGTTCAACCTCGATTTCGGCATCATCAACAAGCTCCTGAACAGCGTCGGCTTGCCCAAGATCGACTGGTTTTCCAACGTCACCCCGGCGATGGCGCTGATCATGATCGCGGTGACCTGGCGCTGGGCCGGTTACAACGCCATCATCCTGCTCGCCGGCATGCAGTCCATTCCCGAAGATGTTTACGAGGCGGCGACGCTCGACCGCGTCAGCAAGCTCAAGCAGTTCTTCTACATCACTCTGCCGCTACTCAAGCCGGTCATCGTGTTCTGCCTCGTGCTGTCGATCATCGGCACCATGCAGCTGTTCACTGAGCCGTTCCTGATCACCGAGCGCGGCGGACCGGGCGGCGGCACGGAGACGCTTGGCCTGCTGCTCTATCGCCAGGGTTTCCGGTCGCTCAATTTCGGCTACGCATCGGCCGTTGCCTACACCATGGCCGGCCTGGCGATCGCCATCACGCTGGCGCAGCTGTGGCTGACGAGGGAACCGAAATGAGTTCGCGTTCCTCCGCCAGGCTGGGACGCAGCATCGCGCTGCATCTGTTCCTGACGCCGCTGGCACTGATCTGGCTGTTTCCGCTGTGGATGATGGTTGTCTTCTCGACCATGCCGGACAACGGCATCTTCAGCCCCGGCATCGAGCTTTTGCCGCACGGCAATTTCATCGACAATTTCAACAATCTGCAGCGCGACACCAACTTCGTCGGCGCCATCGGCATTTCGGTGTCGGTGGCGGTGACCTACACATCCCTGTCGGTGCTGCTGACGTCGATGGCCGGCTGGGCGCTGGCCCGCTACCAGTTCTTCGGCAAGGGCGCGGTCGTCGCCATCATCCTCGGCACCATCACGCTTCCCTATGCGGTGGTGCTGATCCCGCAATTCATCATGGTGGCGCGCGACTTCAAGCTTGCCAACACCTGGGTGGCGCTGATCGTGCCGCCGCTGTTCAATTCGCTCGGCGTGCTGTTCATGCGGCAGAGTTTTTCGATGATGCCGGACGACCTCTTCGACGCGGCGCGCGTCGAAGGCGTGAAGGAATGGCGCATCTTCCTTTTCGTCGCGCTGCCCCTGGCACGGCCGATGCTGGCGGCGCTCGCCATCATCTTGTTCCTCGCCTCCTGGAACAATTATCTGTGGCCGCTTTTGATCAACAGCCAGCCCGGTTCGATGACGGCGCCGGTGGCGCTCGGCACGCTGATCGGCCTCACCAAGGTGTCGTGGGGCGGCATCATGGCGGGCGCGGTCATGCTGACGGTGCCGATGCTCGTCGTCTTCGTGCTGCTGCAGCGCCATTTCATCGCCGGCATCGCCGCCGGCGCGGTCAAATAAGGGGCAGAATGGCAACGGTCACGCTCAACAATGTCGTCAAGCGCTTCGGCGTCTTCGAGGTCGTCCATGGCGCCAGCATCGACATCAAGGACGGCGAATTCGTCGTCTTCGTCGGCCCCTCCGGCTGCGGCAAGTCCACGCTGCTCAGGATGATCGCCGGGCTCGAGGACATCAGCGGCGGCGAGATCGCCATCGGCGGCAAGGTGGTGAACGATGTCGAGCCGGCCGACCGCGGCATCGCCATGGTGTTCCAGTCCTATGCGCTCTATCCGCATATGAGCGTCGAACAGAACCTCTCTTTCGGGCTGCGCATGACCGGCAACCCGAAGGCCGACACCGACCGGCGGGTGAAGCGGGCGGCCGAGATCCTGCGCATCAGCGAATTGATGGACAGGCGGCCGAAGAAACTTTCCGGCGGCCAGCGCCAGCGCGTCGCCATAGGTCGCGCCATCGTGCGCGAGCCGCAGGTCTTCCTGTTCGATGAGCCGCTCTCCAATCTCGACGCCGAACTGCGCGTCCAGATGCGGGTCGAGATCTCTCGGCTGCACAAGGAACTCGGCGCCACCATGATCTATGTCACGCACGACCAGACCGAGGCGATGACGCTCGCCGACAGGATCGTCGTGATGCGCGCCGGCCATATCGAGCAGATCGGCCGGCCGCTCGATCTCTACGACAATCCCGACAACCAGTTCGTGGCGGGCTTTGTCGGCTCGCCGAAGATGAACTTCATCAAGGCCCATATTGTCGGGCACGATGCGCGTGGCGTGATCGTCGAACTGGCGGGTCAGGAGAAGACCCGTTTCATCCAGCCGCTGACAGGCGCTACGCCCGAAGTGGGGAGCAAGGTCATCGTCGGCGTGCGGCCCGAACATTTCGGCAGTGCGGGAGAAGGTGGCGCCGACCTCGTCGTCGGCATCGACGTGATTGAGCATCTCGGCGGCACGAGCTTTCTCTACACCAGAACGGCCAATGGTGAAGACGTGGTGATCCAGCGCGACGCGGCAAAGGTCCCCGATACGCCCGAGATCACCGTTTCCATCCGCAAATCCTACCTGTTCGATGAAAAAGGACTGCGGCTGCGCTGACCGGCCGCCCTTTCCAGCCTTCAAGGAGAATGACAATGACCGCAACCACGCCCATTCGCTGGGGCATCCTCGGGCCGGGCAGCATCGCCCAGTCCTTTGCCGGTGGCGTGGCCGATTCGCGCACCGGAAAGCTGGTCGCCATCGGTGCCCGCAATCCCGCCAAGCCTGGCCTTGCCGAGAGTTTCCCCGGCGCCCGCATCCTCGACGGCTACGACGCACTGCTCGCCGATCCCGACGTCGACGCGGTCTACATTTCCATCCCGCATCCCGGCCATGCGCAATGGGCGATCAAGGCGGCCGAGGCCGGAAAGCATGTGCTGTGCGAAAAGCCGCTGGCGCTGACCGCCTTCGAGGCCGACGCCATGATGCATGCCGCGCGCAAGGCCGGCACGTTTCTCGGCGAGGCCTTCATGTACCGGCTGCATCCGCAGACGCTGAAGCTGGTGGAACTGATCAGATCGGGCGTCATCGGCGACGTCAGGATGATCAAGTCGAGCTTCGGTTTCGCCATGCCGCGCTTCATGCCGGAGCACCGGCTCTATGCCAACGATCTCGCCGGCGGCGGCATTCTTGACGTCGGCGGCTATCCCGTCTCGATGGTGCGGCTGATTGCCGGCGCCGCAGCCGGAAAGCCCTTCGCCGAGCCGGATAAAGTGGTCGGCACCGCCCATCTTGGCCAGTCCGGCGTCGACGAATGGGCCTCGGCGCTGCTGCATTTCTCGGGTGGCATTGTCGCCGAAGTCTCCTGCAGCATCTCGCTCAACCAGGACAATGTTCTGCGCATCCTCGGCACCAAAGGCCGCATCGAAGTGCCGGACTTCTGGTTCGCCGGCGGCAACCGCGACGTCGGCCTTGGCCAGATCGACGTCATTGCATCCGATGGCACGCGCGAGACCATCAGCGTCAACGAGAAGCGCCATGTCTATTCCTTCGAGGTCGACGCAGCCGGTGAGGCCATCCGCGCCGGACGGCAGGAATTCGCCTGGCCGGGCATGGCATGGGCGGAAAGCCTCGGCACGTTGCGTGTGCTGGACAGATGGCGGGCGGCGGCCGGCCTCGAATACGGGATCGAGAAGGCCCAACAACGTATCAACACCATCTCCGGCCGGCCTTTGCGGTCCGGCGGAACGGCGATCGCCAAGCGCACGATCCCCGGCCTGTCGAAGCCGGCATCGGTGGTGGCGCTCGGCTTCGAGGATTTCCGCACGTTTTCCTCGGGCTCGATCCTGCTCGACGCGTTTTTCGAGGCTGGCGGCAATCTGTTCGATACGGGCTATGTCTACGGCGCCGGCTATACGGAGAAGCTGCTTGGCGAGTGGTTGAAAAACCGCGGCGTGCGCGCGCAATCGGTGGTCATCGCAAAGGGCGCGCATTCACCGCTCTGCTATCCCGATGTGATCGGCAAGCAGCTCGACCAGTCGCTCGACCGGCTGCAGACCGATCATGTCGATGTCTACTTCATGCACCGCGACAATCCGGATGTGCCGGTCGGCGAATTCGTCGATGCGATGGATCGCGAGGTGAAGGCAGGTCGCATCCGCGGCCCGTTCGGCGGCTCGAACTGGACGATGGAACGCATGGATGAGGCCATTGCCTATGCCGAGCGCACCGGCAAGCAGAAGCCGGGCGCGCTGTCCAACAATTTCTCGCTGGCCGAAATGTTGGAGCCGATCTGGGCTGGCTGCGTCACGTCCTCCACGGATGCGTGGAAGGCCTGGCTGACATCTAGGCAGATGCCGAATTTCGCCTGGTCGAGCCAAGGGCGCGGCTTCTTCACCGATCGCGCCGGGCGCGACAAGCAAGACAACGAGGAACTGGTGCGGGTGTGGTACTCGGAGCGGAATTTCGGCCGCCGCGACCGCGCGATCGAACTCGCCGAGAGACTTGGCAAGAGCCCGATCCATGTTGCGCTCGCCTATGTGCTCGCTCAGCCTTTCCCATCCATTCCGCTGATCGGGCCGCGCACGCTGGACGAGTTGGACGACAGCCTGCGCGCCCTCGACATCACGCTTTCGCGGGCCGATCTCGAGTGGCTGGATGGCGGCGGTCTGCGCGCTGCCTAGTTTGCTGCCTGTCTAACGGCGGCGGTGTCAGGTCCCGTCATCGGAGGCCCTGACGCCGCGCCTGGCCGGGGTTCTCATGCTCGCGTACATGCCGGTGGTGCGGAATTGGCTTGGCGTAATGCCGTAGCAGCGACGGAAAACCTTCGAAAAATAGTTCGCGTCCTCGAAGCCGCACAGGATGGCGACTTCCTTCACCGGCAGGAAGTCCGCCTTTGTCAGCAGCTTCGCCGCCCGTTGCAGGCGCTGCTGCAGCACGAACTCGGCGGGCGGCAGGCCTTCGCTCTCGGCGAAACAGCGTGAGAAATGGGCCCGGCTGAGGCCGCTGATCTGGACCAGATCCGCCACCGGCAGCGGCCTGTCGAGATTGGCATTGATGTGATCGATGACGGGCTGCATGACGCTCTGTTTTTCGGCAAAGGCGTGGGAGCCGAAGACATCGTCATAGAGTGCCATCGCAGCCTCGTAGGCTATCGCCGAAGCAGCACCCGGCGAAGCAGCCCCTTTGATCAGGCGCAGGCTGCAATCGGCAAGATGATCGATCGTCGCCGGCTGCAGCCGAAATACAGGACCAGAGACGCTAAGGATCGACTTGTGGATGCGCAGCGCTTCCTCGCCGTTCATCGAAATCCAGAAATACTCCCAGCGCTCGTCCTCAGCCAGCCAGTAGCGGTGGTTGTGCGGCACCAGCACCAGCAATGTGTCGTTCTTCTGCAGCCGGTAGTTGCGGTTCTCATAGCGCAGCCGGCCAGCTCCGCTGATCGTGTGCTGGAGCACGGTGAACGGTGTCTGGCCGCGCTTGCGGCCGTCCCAATCGTAGATCTCGTCCTCGCGCACCTCATAGCCCGTGCTCGTCGGCATGGCATGCAGGCGCTGGCGACCGCGCGGCAGCGAGATCGTGCGCATGGATTGTCCGTTGGCTATCAAATCGTGCAGCACAAAATTACCCTCGAAAGCATAATCCTTCTCTGGTCGCGCTCGCGAATAAGCGCATAATCCCCGTCGAAAAGCGAGAGAGATCCGCGGTCGAGGAGCGGACAGGGAGGTTGGTGAGCCGGATTCCGGCTTGTCGCGCATACATGTCACGGCATGTGGCTACAACTTCCCATTGTCATTCCTTGCCTGCAATTCGAATGGAATGAGGTGCGGCTGATGAGTTTCAAAATCGCTATCATCGGTGCGGGCAGCGTCGGCTTCACCAAGAAATTGTTCACAGACATCCTGTGCGTGCCCGAATTCAAGGACATCGAATTCGCGCTGACCGACGTCAGCGAGCACAATCTTCAGATGATCAAGGCGATCCTGGACAGGATCGTCGAGGCAAACAAATTGCCGACCAAGGTGACGGCGACCACCGACCGCCGCGAGGCGCTCGATGGCGCACGCTACGTCATCAACTGCGTGCGGGTCGGAGGCCTCGAAGCCTACGCCGACGATATCCGCATTCCCCTGAAATACGGCATCGACCAGTGCGTCGGCGACACGATCTGCGCCGGCGGCATTCTCTATGGCCAGCGCAACATCCCGGTGATCCTGGATTTCTGCAAGGACATCCGCGAGGTCGCCGAGACGAACGTCAAATTCCTGAACTACGCCAACCCGATGGCGATGAACACCTGGGCGGCGATCGAATACGGCAAGGTCGACACCGTCGGGCTCTGCCACGGCGTTCAGCACGGCGCCGAGCAGATCGCCGAGGTCCTGGGCGCGAAGTCCACGCAGGAGCTCGACTATGTCTGTTCCGGCATCAACCACCAGACCTGGTTCATCGACCTGCGCCTGAACGGCCGTCCCATCGGCAAGCACGAACTGGTGGCCGCCTTCGAGGCGCATCCGGTCTATTCGCGGCAGGAGAAGCTGCGCATCGACGTCCTGAAGCGCTTCGGCGTCTATTCGACCGAAAGCAACGGCCATCTTTCCGAATATCTGCCCTGGTACCGCAAACGTCCCGACGAGATCACGCGCTGGATTGACATGTCCGACTGGATCCACGGCGAGACAGGCGGTTATCTCCGCTATTCGACGGAAACCCGCAACTGGTTCGAAACGGAATATCCGCGGTTCCTCGAAGCGGCGTCGAAGCCGATCGACCAGGAGAAGCGCTCCAACGAGCATGCCAGCCACATACTGGAGGCGCTGGAGACCAACCGCGTCTATCGCGGCCACTTCAACGTCAAAAATAATGGCGTGATCACCAACCTGCCGCAGGATGCCATCGTCGAGTCGCCCGGTTTCGTCGACCGTTTCGGCATCAACATGGCCGCTGGCATCACGTTGCCGGAAGCCTGCGCCGCCACCTGTATCGCCTCGATCAATGTCCAGCGCATGTCGGTGCATGCGGCGATAGCAGGCGACATCGATCTGTTGAAGCTCGCCGTGCTGCACGACCCGCTGGTCGGCGCGGTTTCGACGCCGGAGGAGGTCTGGCAAATGGTCGACGAAATGGTCGTCGCCCAGGCGGCCTGGCTGCCGCAATACGCCCATGCGGTCCCGGCCGCCAGGGAGCGGCTGTCGACTTCGGCGGTGAAGACCCGCGAGTGGGCGGGCGCCGCACGGCGCAGCGTTCGCTCGATCGAGGAATTGCGCGCCGAAAAAGCCGCGCTGGCGCAAGCCGGCTGAAACCACATGCGGTGATGGTGGATCCAAGGGAGGCGGATCCACTGCCATGAACCGTTTGAGTTCGAGGAGAAGCGGAGCAGGTAAAACTGCTCCGAATAAACAAGAGGGAGAGAGACAGTGAGGAATTTACGCAATATCGGCCTTGCTGCCGGACTGGCGCTGAGCGTCTCGGTCTCGGCACTCAACGCATACGCTAGCGAACCGACGGTTCCGCCGGCGCCGACACCGTTCCCCGCCGAGGGCAAGATCAACTATGTGGCGCGTGACTCCATTCTGGAGTTCAAGGCACTCCCCGAATATCACGAGCCCGATTGGGTCACCGAGAAATACGTCAAGGCCGGCAAGCTGCCGCCGGTGAAAGACAGGCTTCCGAAAGAGCCGCTGGTCTTCAAGACGGGCAACATGCAGGATGGCATCGGCGTCTATGGCGATACGATGCGCCATGTCATCGGCGGACGGCCGGAAGGCTGGAACTACGGTGCGGGCCAGACGCAAGGGTGGGGCGGCATCGATATCGGCCTTTCCGAATGCCTGACGCGCACCGCGCCCCTGTTCCAGGTCGAGGCGAAGGACACCGAGCCGCTGCCGAACCTGGCCAGGAGCTGGGACTGGTCGAAGGACGGCCACAAGCTGACGATGCACCTGGTCGAGGGTGCAAAATGGTCTGATGGCGTTGCCTTCAACGCCGACGATGTCATGTTTTACTGGGACGACGAGGTCGTTGACCCGAACGTCTCGCCGCTGAACGGTGCGACGCCGGAAACCTTCGGCGTCGGCACGACGCTGAAGAAGATCGACGACTATACCGTCGAGTGGACCTTCAAGGATGCGTTCCCGAAACAATATCTCTATGCGATGGCCTATGGCACCTTCTGTCCCGGGCCCGCGCATATCCTGAAGCCGCGGCATCCGAAATATTCGAAGAACACCTACGACCAGTTCAAGAACGCTTTCCCGCCGGAATATATGAACCTGCCGGTGATGGGCGCCTGGGTGCCGGTCGAATACCGGCCTGACGACATCATCGTCATGCGCCGCAACCCCTACTATTGGAAGGTTGACGAGAAGGGCAACCAGCTGCCTTACCTCAACGAGCTGCAGTACAAGCTGTCGACCTGGGCCGATCGCGACGTCCAGGCGGTCGCCGGCTCGGCCGACTTCTCCAATCTGGAGCAGCCGGAAAACTTCGTCGCGTCGCTGAAGCGTGCGGCGGAGGCGAACGCGCCGGCCCGTCTCGCTTTCGGCCCCCGGCTCATCGGCTACAATCTACGCATGAATTTTTCCGCCAATGGCTGGGGCAACCCGGACGAGCGCGGCCAGGCGATCCGCGAGCTGAATCGCAACGATGATTTCCGTAAGGCCGTCACCATGGCGCTCGACCGCAAGGCGCTCGGCGACTCGCTGGTCAAGGGGCCGTTCACCGCCATCTATCCGGGCGGCCTGTCGTCGGGCACCAGCTTCTATGACCGCGATTCGACCGTCTACTACCCCTTCGACCTCGAGGGCGCCAAGGCCGAACTCGCCAAGGCCGGCCTCAAGGATACGGATGGCGACGATTTCGTGAACTTCCCTTCCGGCACCGCCGGCGGCAAGAATGTCGAGATCGTGATGCTGGTCAACAACGACTACACGACAGACAAGAGCCTTGCCGAAGGCGTCGTCGCCCAGATGGAAAAGCTTGGGCTGCGGATCGTGCTCAACGGCCTCAACGGCACCCAGCGCGACGCTTCCCAATATTCCGGCCGCTTCGATTGGCTGGTCCGACGCAACGAACAGGAACTGACGTCGGTGGTGCAGAACACCGTGCAGCTTGTCCCGGTTGGTCCACGCACCAGCTGGGACCATCGCGCGCCGGAGAACGGCGAGGTCGATCTGATGCCCTTCGAAAAGGACCTCGTCGACATCGTCAACAAGTTCGTCTCGACGCAGGACAATGACCAACGCGCCAGCCTGATGAAACAGTTTCAGAAGATCTCGACGGAACACGTCTACAATGTCGGTCTGACGGAATATCCTGGCGCGCTGATCGTCAACAAGCGTTTCTCGAACATACCGCAGGGTACGCCGATCTTCATGTTCAACTGGGCCGAGGATTCGATCATCCGCGAACGGGTCTTTGTCGCGGCCGACAAGCAGGCGAAATATGAGTTGTTCCCCGAGGAGCTGCCCGGCAAGCCCGGAGAAAAAGGTCCGATGAATTAGGTTTACCTCCCCTGACTGAGAGAATTCGGGCCCCGGGCCCGGGGCGGCGCCCCCAAAAAAAAAACACCCCCCCCCCCAAAACAAGGGGAGGGGCACGCAAAAAACACAACCGCCCAGTTGGGCGTAAAGACAACCCCCCAAGACG